>DASULB010000208.1:0-11421 GCA_036278455.1 Chitinophagaceae bacterium
GCTGTCCGTTGCGTTCTTTCCTTTGGTATAACTGTACTGCTGGATGGGTGTAATCGCGTTCTCCAAAAGCACTTTTTTCCATCCTGAAACCGTAGGTTTTGTCCAGTCCGCGTAAATCCTTTTAAAAGTGGGGGTCCCGTATTTGGCGATCTCCTCGAACATCTCCCTGACATGTGCGTAGGGCACATTGTCCGCATCTATCAATACCGCCAGCTTCAGGTCTTTTGGTCTTCCATGGTCTCGTTTTTCGGGTTTTATAAATACCCCGGCGTTCGCCATATCCTTGTCACCGGGGCCGGAGAAAAGCATTCCTCGTTTGTTTTTCAGCCCTAGACGAAGTTAACAAATAGTTGGCAGCTTGCGCGTAGCGGACGGCCCGGCTGGCAGGTTGAACCGGTGGGTGCCTTTCATCACAGCATGCCCACCTGTACGAGCAGGATGATGAGGATGCCGACAATGATGCGGTACACACCAAACACCCTAAAGCCATGGTGTTGCAAATAGCCGATGAAGGACTTAATGGCGATCATGGCGACTACGAAGGCCACGATATTCCCGACGGCGAGCGCCAGCAGGTTGTGGCCATCCTGCAGGATGGCGGGATGATCCTCAAAGGCTTTCAGCAATTTGTAGCCGGTGGCGGCCGCCATGGTGGGTACGGCCAGAAAAAAGGAGAACTCGGCCGCCAGCTTACGGGTCAGCTTTTGCTGCATGCCTCCGATGATGGTGGCCGCGCTGCGACTCACCCCGGGGATCATGGCAATGCATTGCCAGAAACCGATGCGCAGGGCCTTGAAGAGATCCATGTCTTCCTCCTTTTCGATAACCGGCCGCTTGAACCAGTTATCCACGAACAACAGGACAATGCCTCCCGCCAGCAACATGATGCCTACGATCAGCGGACTTTGCAAAAGCAGATCGATTTTATCGCCCAGGAGATAACCCAGGATCAGGGCCGGGATCATGCCGATGATGATCTTTTTATAAAAACCCAGACGGCTGAAATCAAAAAACCTTCGCCAGTACAATACCACCACCGCCAGGATGGCGCCCAGCTGGATGACGATTTCGAATAATTTTGTAAAATCTTTCGCATCAATGCCCATCCAGGCGCTCACCACGATCATGTGACCGGTAGAGGAAACGGGTAAAAATTCGGTAATTCCTTCGACGATGCCCAGGATAATGGCTTGTATTATACTCATGCTGCTTTGTTGAGAGGACACTCCGGAGCGCCCATTAAAAAAGCGATGAAACTGATTCACCGCTGTATTTTTTATTTATTTTTAACTGATCTTCATAGCGAAAAAGGCCGGGGACTTATTGGACGATTTCTTTTTCCGCTTTAGGCCTTTTCATGATGGCATACACTTCCACCAGGAACCCCAGGATGATCACGATGGGCGCCAGGGTAATACGGCGCCAGCTATAGACCTGGTCGGGATAAAACTGGTTGGGGTCAGGGCTCCTGCCGCCCACCATCAGGGCGTAACCGATGATGATGACGATGAGGCCGATGATCATGATCTTATAGTTTTCCTTTGTAAAGGGAAAACGCGCGTCCATGGAACCCGGCTGCAGGTGCTTTGAGGTGGGCTTGTCGTCCTTTTTAACGGTCTTGGCTGACATAAAAAATTGTTTGGTTTATTGAATCCCGTTGCCGGTATTGACTTTTAAGTTTCAGTTTTTCAGTACAGATCGTCCAGTTTTGTCCTCAGGTATTTGGTCACCGAACGATGGGTGCTTAGCAAAGATATACAAATCCCGAGGATGATCATGCCGATAAATAAGAGTGCCGTCAGGGTGTAATCCCTCACCATGCGTATCTCCGGAAGCTGTTTTTGGGCATAGTACATCACGATGATCAGCGCGATAATAGCAATGAGCGCGCTCACCAGCCCGTTTCCTATGCTGCGCAAATCGAAGGGCCGCGAGATAAATCCCCGGGTGGCACCTACCATTTGCATGGTTTTGATCAAAAAACGGTTGCTGAACATCGCCAGCCGGATGGTATTGTCAATCAGCACGATGACCACAATACACAGAATGATGCTGATCGCCAGGATGATGGCCCCGATTTTTCTGACATTCTCGCTCAATTTGCTCACCAGGGCCCGCTGATAATATACTTCGCTGACATTGGGATCCTTCAGCAGCGTGGCTTCAATACGTTTCAGGCTGTCGGGGTTTACATAGGCGGCATTGGCCTTCAGGTTCACACTGGCATAGAGCGGGTTATATTTCAAAAGAGAGATAAAATCCTCTCCAAAATCCTTTTTGAACCGTGTGGCGGCCATGTCTTTGCTGACGTATTCCGCTGATTTGGTGAAAAGACAGGTCGCCAGGCTGTCCCGCAAGGCGGTGGCGCTTTTTTCCGGGGTGTTGCCGCGCAGGATCACCTGGATCTCGATGTTTTCCTTGAAATATTTGCTTAACCTTTCGGCGTGGATCACAATGAGGCCCAGGATGCCCAGCAGGAACAGCACCAATGCCACGCCGACAACAGACATGAAATAAGACGGTTTCGATCGTTTGGATGAAAAACTACTTCGCTTTGACATAAGCGTATTTGCGGGCGAAAGTAAAAAAAAATGATGGCATACCCTAAGTTTACCCCCTTTCAACGGAAATTTAACACTTTTATTTTGAATCCGCAGCGGGTTGGCTTTCCCGTAAAAGTGATGATTGCGGGTATTGCCGACGGAGCTGCTTTCCAGCTCCGGACTGTTTCAGGAGACAGGGTGAACCCCGGTGTGCTCCGCATCGCTGTCGAAACGGTTCGGTTGCCGGCTATTGAAAAAGCCTGGCAGGGAGAAGATCTCACCGGGAAAAGATGGGTGGTTCTTCCCTGACCAGAGGATAAGATCCGGAGCCGGGGCGCAGTGAACATGGCAGATCGTCAAGATTATTATTTGAATTCCTTAACTTTACCTATCATGGAACAAAGTGAATCAGTAAAGGACTTCTACAAGCGGATCAACCTGACTGAGACCGGGATATTCACCAGGCACCAGGGACATTTCAATGTGTACAGCAGGGAATTCTGTCAGGGAGGTACCCCGTACAGCCGCAGAGACTTTTATAAAATCACCTTCATGACGGGCGACGGCACCCTGTATTACGCGGACAAGGGTATCGACATCCACCGTCCCGCGCTGGTCTTTTCAAACCCGATGGTCCCCAGTGCATGGGAAGCTGCCTCCACCGACCAGCGCGGTTATTTCTGTCTGTTTACCGAAAATTTCATCCATTCCCATGATAAGAACAATGCCCTGCTGGACTCCCCTTTATACAAGCCCGGCGGCAATCCCGTGTATTTCATAGATGCCGAAAGACAAAAGGTAGTAAAAGAGATCTTTATCAGGATGCAGCAGGAAATGGCCTCTGAATATCCCAACAAATATGACCTGCTCTACCATTACGTCAGCATACTGATCCATGAGGCCCTTAAACTGCAACCCGCGGATACCTACTTCAAACATGCCAGCGCCTCCTCGAGGATCGCCGCCTTGTTTATCGAACTGCTGGAACGGCAATTTCCCATCGATACGCCCGATCAGGTGCTGAAACTAAAAACAGCCACCGATTATGCCAGGCAGCTGTCGGTGCATGTCAACCACCTGAACCGTGTTGTAAAAGAGGTCACGGGGAAGACCACCTCGGTGCATATCGCAGAAAGGATCACCGGGGAGGCGAAAGCCCTCCTCCTGCATACGGACTGGAATATCAGCGAAATCGGGTATTCGCTGGGATTTGAATATCCTTCCTATTTCAATAATTTCTTTCGCAAGCAGACCCAATCTACGCCGCGCGGCCTGCGTAAACAGGCACTCTATTCAAAGATGGATAAATAGCGTTTTACCGATCGGGCCATGGCCTGTCTGGCTCCTGTAAGGATATAGCGCCCGAACGCCCCAAACATCGCGTCGTATGGCAGCGGTTCCACAGATTGGCTGATCCGGAGGATGTCTTTTTTGGGCAGGGGGATCATGTTGGGATAGCTGTACATGAAAGAAACCGTTTTCCGGTCAGGGCAAACCTGTATGGTGTCACCGGTCAGCAATGCCCTCTGCGAAGGCCACCACAGGATATTCGCTCCGGGGAAGTGCCCGCCGCAGCGAATGATCCGGATGCCGTCCCACAGGGTCCGGTCCTCTCCTTCCCATAAAACGACACTGTTCGTTTTTCGTCCCAGCCATTCCGCGTCCGATGCATGGACGTATACCGGCACGTCCCCAAAAGCCCTGCTCCATTCGGCCAGGGTGGAAAAGTAATGCGGGTGAGAAATGCAGATGGCTTTGATTCCGCCCAGCCTTCCAACGAGGTCCACCGTGCTCTCATCGATATTGGAAATGCAATCCCACAGGATATTGCCACCCGCGGTGACGAGCAGATGTGCCCGTTGTCCGATGGCAAAATGCGGAACGGTGTACAGCGCATACAGGTTTCCGGAGACCTTTTCGATCATGTTTTTGTGTGTCCGGCGGAGGGCCTGTAAGGTGGTCCATCCTTGCCCTTCCACCGGCACATACTGTCGTTCATCTTCGCAGATGCGGCAGTGATCCGGCGGGTGTTCGGATGGTTCGTATTCCACGCCACAGCCGTGGCAGATATAAGCTGTTTTTTCCATAGTCTGATGCTGTATCGGGGCGTTCCATCGCTGAAGCTTGTTCCCGTACTGGTTCCCCTGCTTGTTCCCGGTACTTGTTCCGGATACGGGTCATCCCGAACGAAGTTCGTCTGGATTTGCCTTCGTTGTGACGGGTGTTCAGGTCATCCGGCCACCCCTTTGTTTCCGCTGTGGAATATCCCGAAATTCCTGCCAGGGATGCTGCTTCCGTGGCAGGAAAAAAGGTGAACTTTCCTGATCCTTAAAAGAGCTACAAACCAGAACGCTTATTGTTGGCACATCCTGCAGCAGCATCTTGTGCCCGAATAACAGCTTTTTACGGGGCAGCGCTTCCTGAGGTTGTTTGCTTATGCGCAGGCGACAAAGCAACAGAGGGCACGGATTCAGCGATGTCAATTGTTTGAATTTTATAATTTATGGTTTGAATGCTGTAATTACGGTGACCTTATTTGGGCCTAACTTTGTACTACATTAATGGTATTAAATAATCAGACTATGAAATACAGAACACTTGGAAAAACAGACGAGAAATTATCTGCCACCGGCCTGGGCTGCATGGGTATGAGCTTTGCTTATGGCCCCACGGATGATGTGGAAAGCATCGCCACACTGAACAAGGCGCTGGACCTTGGTATTAATTTCTGGGACACCGCAGACATGTATGGCAAAGGGGCGAATGAATCGCTCGTTTCAAAGGTTTTGGTTCCCAATCGCAACAAGGTCTTTATTGCTACCAAATTCGGCTTCCGCCAGAAAGACGGATCCACGGGCTATAGTGGCACACCCGGCACTTACATTGACGGATCGCCGGCTTATGTAAGACAAGCGGTGGAAAAAAGCCTGAAGCGGCTGAAGATTGATACTATTGACCTGTATTATGCCCACCGGGTGGATCCCCAGGTACCCGTGGAAGAAACGGTGGGTGCGATGGGTGAACTCGTGAAAGAAGGGAAAATACGCTATGTCGGCTTGTCGGAAGCTTCGGCGTCTTCCCTCAGAAAAGCATACAAAGAATATCCCATCGCAGCGCTGCAAAGTGAATACTCTCTTTTGACCAGGGATGTAGAAGGTGAAATACTGGATACCTGCAGGGAACTGGGCATCACCCTGGTTCCCTATAGCCCGTTGGCCAGGGGCATTGTGACGGCCGCCTTGAAAGGCAAAGGTTCACTGGCCGAAAACGACTGGAGAAGGACGTTGCCTCGTTTTGATGAGGCGCACTGGCAGAACAATACACATCTGGTAGCGGAATTCGCCGGCATCGCTGAGGCAAAACACTGTACACCCGCTCAATTGGCGCTGGCATGGGTGCTGTCCCAGGGGAAGGATATCATTCCCATTCCGGGGACCAAGAAGAGAAAATACCTCGAAGAAAACGCTGGCGCGGTGGATATTGCACTGGATGAAAAAGACTTACAGCAAATAGAAGCGCTGTTGGCAAAGTATCCGGATGTGGGCCAGCGCTATAGCGACGGCGGCATGAAACTGGTGAACAAGTAATCGTTGACCGGTTGGGTGTTCCCGGGCTCGCGTAGGGCTGGGAGAGGGTATCGGAGTACTCCGGTATGCACGTCAGGAAGAACAACCGGATGTTACCTGACATCCGCAAAAGACGTTCATTAAACGAGCTTATGGAAAGTCTGAAAAACAAGATCGCCTTTGTTACCGGCGCAAGCAGGGGAATAGGCAGGGCGATCGCCCTCGCGCTGGCGGATGAAGGTATGCGTGTGGCCGTTGGTTATCTGCATGCAAAGGAAAAGGCGGTGGCGGTTTGCAGGGCCATTGAAGCAAAGGGGGTAAAGGCGCTGGCATTACAGGGCGATGTTTCCGATGCCGGCACGGTAAACAGTTGTATTGCCAGGATAGAAGAGACGTTTGGAAGCGTGGATGTGCTTGTCAATAACGCGGGGGTGGCTGTCGCAAGAGAGATACAGCAGACCAGCGAGAAAGATTTTGATGAAATCATCCGGCAGAACCTGAAATCCTCCTTTTTAGTGACGCAGGCTGTTTTACCAGCCATGCTTAAAAACGGTTGGGGACGCATTGTTTTTATTTCTTCCACAGCTGCGCAGACCGGAGGGGGTATCGGATTGCACTATGCGGCATCCAAGGCAGGGCAGATCGGGATGATGCACTTTTATGCCACCCGGCTGGCAAAGGACGGCATTACCGTTAACGCCATCGCGCCGGCACTGATTGAAACCGATATGCTGGGGGAACTAAAAAACGCCGATGCGGCCCGGTTACCCGTAGGGAGGTTCGGGAGCCCGGATGAAATCGCCCAGGCGGTTATTCTGTTGGTAAACAACGGATACATCACCAACCAGACGATCAATGTCAATGGTGGGATCCATCCTTCAGGCTGAAGAAGTCTTCGGCCGGCAGGGATGGGGACCGAAAAAATCAGTGGCGGCAGCGATCGCCGTGTGTCCGTCACCGTAACGGAGATGAACCCGGAAATGGGGAAGGGGGAAAAGCGTAAACAACATACTTATGCAAAAAAAATAAGCACATGAAAATAGCTATTATCGGGACCGGCAATGTCGGTTCAGCATTAGCCAAAGGATGGGCGAAATCCGGTCATCAAATCCTGCTGGGCGTCAGGGACACCAACAATTTTAAAGGCGAAGCGCTTCTTTCAGCAGAAAACATCAGCGTATATTCCCTGGCGGAAGCCATCCGGCAGGCAGAAGTGATTGTTTTATCCGTTCCACCGGAGGTCATTCCGTCCCTGGCCGGAAACCTGAAAGGGGCCGAGGAAAAGGTCATCATCGACCCGACAAATTCCTTTCGCTCCAAACCGGAAGGATATGCCAATGGCTTTGAAGCACTCGTCGAACTGACGGGATGCACCCATATTGCCAAAGCGTTTAACAATACGGGTGCAAATAATATGGCCGATCCCGTTTACCCGCAGGGCGCCATTGACACCTTTGTGGCGGGTGACAGCGAAAAAGCGAAATCCGTAGTGAAACAATTGGCAAATGACCTGGGATTCGCTCATTGCTATGACTTTGGCGGCAATGATAAGGCAGGTTTGCTGGAACAGTTGGGTTTGATATGGATCAACCTGGCCATGTTTCAGGGATTTGGAAGGGAGATGGCGATTAATGTGGTGAAACGGGCCTCGTGAATTGTTGCGCCATATCGGGGGTGAGCGGCAGGGACACCTCATAAAACCATAGCGGTCATGCGAAAAAAACTACTGGCCATTTCCGGCAGCACCAGAGAAAATTCGACCAGCGGAGCTATCCTGAAAAAGATCGGTCAATTGTACGGTGAAATCCTGGAAGTACAGCTTTATACCCGGATCGACCGGCTGCCTTATTTCAATCCGGATTTGGACAGGCAGGGTGTGGAACCAGCTTCAGAGGTGAGCGCTTTCCGCGGGTTGATCGGGGATGCGGACGCTGTTATCATTTGTACGCCCGAGTATGTTTTCAGTTTGCCGGGTGTCTTAAAGAACGCGTTGGAGTGGACGGTCTCCACGACGGTGTTTTCCTATAAGCCGTTTGCCTTCATCGTCGCGTCCGCTTCGGGGGAGAAAGCCTTCGAATCCCTGGATCTTGTGATGAAGACCCTGTTACAGGTGCCCATTGAGGATAGCCGAAAGCTACTGATCAGGGGAGGCAGGGGAAAGGTCAATGAAGCGGGTGAACTCGCGGATGAAAATACGGTAGAGGAAATTAAAAGGATAATGGAAGCGCTGATCAACCAGATCGGTTGATCATTAAACGCTTTGCTTATGCCTCGGAAAGATGGTGTCGGGAAAAAGCCGGCATGCTGTTTCACATGATCATGATAACCTAATGTATTACTATGGAAGAAAGTATCGTAGAAGCGGTCATCATCCGCATTTTCAATGGCACAGACAGCCGTCAGTGGGAGATGGTGAGAAACAATTTTGCCGATGAAGTCCTGGTGGATTATACATCGGTGAACGGCCGACCGGCATCCGTTATAAAGGCGGATGAATTGATTGAGTCGTGGCGCGCGTTTTTGCCAAAGTTTAAATTTACCTTCCACAGGCAGTCCAATTTCCAATTTGAATTTTCAGAAAAAGGGTGCAATGTTTTTTGTAAAGGCGACGCCCTGCACCACTTGCCGGGGGCAGAAGGCGGTGATCTTTGGACGGTATACGGAACCTATCATTTCGAACTGACAAAAAGAACCGGTCAATGGAAGGTAACGGTCATGAAATTTGACCTGCTCTACCAGCAGGGGAATACACGTCTTCCGGCGATTGCCGCAACGTGAACGGGGTTGCCTTCAACAGAAAACGGGAATGCTTTCACAGAGATGTACTTTTTCAGGACCTTGACCTTATGGAGGAACACGTATAGCAGCATCAATTCAACTGAAAAAATTTTATTTCATCCGGGTGCCCCGTCAGGGATTTCAGACATACAAAATCAATCACAAAATCAATCATGGAAAAAGTTATCATCGCAGGCGGTACCTCAGGGATGGGGCTTTCCACCGCCAAACTGTTGTCATCAAAGGGTTACCAGGTCACCGTTTTAGGAAGAAGCCCGGAAAAACTGAAAAAGGCGCTGGATGAGATCGGTCCTGCCGCGGCAGGCAAAAGCGTGGATGCGCGTGATACCGACGGGCTCAGGGAAGTCTTTAAGACGGCTGGAGAATTTGACCACCTGGTGATTTGTATCAGTGGCGGAAAAGGCATCGGTGCATTTCGGGATTTGGATTTGGGGGTTTTAAGAGAAGGATTTGACGAAAAATTCTTCCCCCAATTGCAAACAGCGCAGGAGGCGCTGCCCTACCTTCATCCAACAGGCAGCATTACCTTTATTACCGCCGTAAGTGCGCAATCAAAATTACAGGGTACTTCCGGCCTGGGCGCTGTCAACGGCGCTTTGGAGATCATGGTCCCTACTCTGGCCAAGGAGCTAAAGCCTTTAAGGGTCAACGCAGTTTCACCCGGCGTGATTGACACCGCCTGGTGGGATTTTTTAGCCACCGATCAAAAGAAAGAGACCTTTGAAACATATGCCAAAAGCATTCCCGCGGGAAGAATAGGTGCGCCGGAAGAAGTGGCGGCCATGATCGTGGCGCTGATTGAAAACGCCTACGTGACCGGCCAGGTCATTGCCGTGGATGGCGGTATTAGCCTGGGTCAATAAAAATAAAGAAAATGAAAACACTGAGTTTTGATAAGACCGGCGATCCTAAAGAGGTCCTGGCGTTCATAGAAAAAGAAATTCCCCGGCCCGGTGACAAGGAAGTGTTGATAAAAGTATCGGGCAGCCCTGTCCATCCGGCGGATGGCTTTTTTATCAATGGCACCTACCGGTTTAAGCCGGCGTTTCCGTGGCAAACGGCTGGATTGGAAGGGGCCGGGATCATCGAAGCGGCTGGTAAAAAGACACGCCTTGCCACGGGAACACTGGTCGCTTTTGATGCGCGGGAAGCGTGGTCGCAATATGTGGTGGTGCCTGAAGAATCAGTGGTGGCGCTACCGGCGGATTTTCCGCCGGATAAGGCGGTACAGTTCTTTCTGAATCCCTTTACTGCCTGGGGATTATTGGAAGAATCAAAGGTGCAGGCCGGAGAATGGCTGTTACTGACCGCAGCAAATTCTACGGTATCAAGACTTGTTATGCAATTGGCGAAATTGAGAGATATTAACGTCATCGCTGCCGTACGGAACTTAAAACAGACCGGTGAATTAAAGAAACTCGGCGCTGATGTCGTCGTCAATGCGGAAGATGAACAATTTTCGGAACAGGTAAACGCGATCACGTCAGGAGAGGGAATTAATGCGGCGTTGGATGCGGTAGGCGGCGGGGCCGGAACAAAAATTCTGCAAAACATGGCGGCCGGCGGCAGGATCATTATTTATGGCTTGTTAAGTAAAGACCCGGTACGGTTTTTTAACGCGCAGGTCATTTACAAAAACCTTGAACTAAAAGGTTTTGGGGTAAGAGGATTTTTACAACGTCAGCCTGAAGTAGAAAGAGTTGAAATGACCCGGACGCTTGTGGAAGAAATAGCGAAACCTTCTTTTGCATTACCCGTGGCGGAAGCTTTTAGCCTGGAACAATTTAAAGAAGCACTGGCAGCCGACGGGCATCCGCACAGGAAGGGAAAAATTATTTTTAAGCCATAAAGCTGTTTTAGTATATCATTTGTTTGATCCTACACCAAGTTACCAGCTCAAAGGGTGTGTTTGAAAGACTTTCCCGGATGTAAGCAAATAAAATGGCGATCTCAATTTGTCGCTTTTTCCCTTAGAATACGGAAAGGTCATCTTCGCAGAGGGAATCACAATGATGAAATATACAGCGTACTAACGGAACAAAAGAGATTTACCGGTAAAAACCTATTGCCAGGCCATTTCCATGGCTTCGGTTTTGGTTGATAGATAAAGTCCTGCTCTATAGGTGCAGGACTTTTATCATGCGGCCATTTCATTTTTGCATGAAACCATTTATGGGATGCTTATTTGGACAAACCGGGAAGGGGTATTAGGATGCCGCTTCAAAATGTCTCTGAACGAACAGGATACGGCCATTCCTGACCGTAAGCATGCGTGTGGACAACCTGTTGAATCAATAAACAATACCCGATCAATGCATCTGTTATATGTCATCCTACAGCTGCGAATATCTGTACCACCGGGGAGCAAATGCCGTACAACCCATTTGAAGAACTTAATTGATCCATAAAATCAAAAAAAGCAATATGGCGCCAAAAAAAACAATCATAAAGGAATAGATGGTAGGCAGTGAAGCATTGTGATGCGCAGGGAAGGAATATTCCTTCTTATAACT
>DASULB010000209.1:0-7095 GCA_036278455.1 Chitinophagaceae bacterium
GGGACCTGCTGATTCACCGGGGCAATGAACAGCATTATGAGGTGGGTGTAAGCGGTGGCTCTGAAAAAACAAAGGCCTATTTCTCCGTGGGCTATAACCGTGTCAAAGGACTTTTTAAGTTTGACCATACCAGCAAATACACCGGAAGGCTGAACGTAGAGCATATCCTCAATTCTATTTTGAAAGTAGGCATGAACAGCCAGATCACTTATTATGATATCAGTACCGAACGCGATCCGCTCAATGAGGCCAACAAGATCATTCCACTCGGATCTCCTTATGACTCCTCAGGGCAGCTCCAGATTTATCCCGAAAACGGCCCCCAATTAAACCCGTTGGTCAACGAGGCCATCCCGCATAATTATGCCGATAACACCAATACGACCCGCTTATTAACGACGGCCTATGTGCAACTGGATCCTGCCAAAGGATTGTCACTGCGTTCCAATTTTTCCGCCAACCTGGATCATTCGCGTGAAGGCATTTTTAACGGACGTTATTCCCTGGACCGCAACGGATCGGATCCACGCTCACAATATAATACCTCGCGGAGTCTGGGCATTCTTTGGGAGAACATCCTCACCTTTAAAAAGCAATTCGGCAACAATGACCTTACCTTTACCGGCGTAACCAGTTACCAGTCGGGCCAAAGCGACAACGGTGCTGAACAGGGTGATGGCCAGCTCATTCCCGCCCAATCCTATTACGGTCTGGGAAATGCCACCTCCGGTTTAATAGCCTCTACCGGCTATGAAGAAACTAAACTGGTCTCTTTTACCGGCAGGATCAATTACGCCTGGAAGAGTAAATATTTACTGACACTTACAGGCCGCACCGACGGTTCCTCCAAACTGGCGCCTGGGAACAAATGGGCCTTTTTTCCTTCGGCCGCTGCTGCATGGCGGATTTCCCAGGAGCCTTTTCTGCAGCAATCAAAAACCATCAGCAACCTGAAATTAAGGGCCAGTTACGGGGTGACGGGAAATGATCCCCTGGATGCCTACTCCATCCAGAGCCTGCTGACCAATATCTCCTTTGCCTAGGGTGAAACGTCCGCGCCCGGATATACCTTTTCTCCGCAGATAGGCAACCAGGACCTGAAATGGGAGTTATCCGCCACCAAGGACATCGGCATGGATGTGGGGCTGTGGGGCGACCGTTTTTCCGCCAGCATAGACTGGTACGACACGAGAACCTCCGATCTTTTGTTGCCACGACAACTGCCTACTTCCACCGGTGTGACCACCGTTATTCAGAACATAGGCAAAACGAGGAATACGGGTATCGAGCTCTCTTTGAGCAGTGTTAATATGGAAAAGGCTGATTTTAAGTGGGTTTCCAGGCTCACCTTTACTTCCAACAAGGAAAGGATTGAAAGGCTGGCCACCGGCAGTAAGAACGATGTCGCGGACGGGTGGTTTATCGGTTATCCCGTGGATGTATTTTTTGATTACCAGAAGGTGGGCATCTGGCAGACCGATCAGGCTGATGAAGCTGCCAAATTTGGCCAGCAACCAGGTACCATACATGTAAAGGACCAGAACGGTGATGGTAAAATCACCACCGATGACCGGGCTGTCCTGGGGGCCGCCGTCCCCAAATGGAGTGGTGGTCTGGACAACACCATCAATTATAAAGGCTTTGATCTGGATGTATACCTCTTTGCGCGTATTGGCCAGATGATCGATGCTACTTATCGTCGCTTTAAAACAGGCACCTACGAAAACCAGGCTTTCCACGATTACTGGACACCGGAAAATCCCACCAATGATTTTCCCCGCCCAAGTTCAAATGGGGGCCTCCAGTACCTGAGCACGGTGCAATATACGTCGGGCTCATTTGTGAAGATCCGCCTGATCACAGTGGGCTATAAGCTTCCTTCATCAGTGACAGATGCCATTTCCATGAGTAATTTTCGTATTTATGTGACCGCGAAAAACCCATTCACTTTTGCGCATACCAATAATTACGATCCGGAACGCGGCGGTTCGGAAAGCTTTCCCATGCTACGGTCCTTTATTTTGGGCGCCAACATCGATTTCTAATATTAAAACCACAGGTTATGAAACTTCATCCATCAAAATATAGTTCAATCGTTGTCTTGCTGCTGATAGCGTCCGGGTTGTTTTCCTGTAAAAAGAGCCTTGAACAATATAATCCCGGGGGTCTTACCGCAGAGGCTGTATACAGTACACCTGAAGGCTTTGAGACACTGGTAAACGCCGCCTATTCCTATCAGCGGTGGTGGTATGGCAAAGAAGAAGGTTATTGCATGACGGACCCGGGAACCGATATCTGGGATGCCGGTCAGGCGGAACCTGACCCGGGGCTTACCGATTATCTTCACCTGGAAGGATCCGATAGTTACGTGACGCAGCTCTGGCAGAATTTATATGCCGCTGTCAATGTATGTAATTACGGGATCACCAACATTGATAAGGTGGGGCTGGCAGAGGACCTCAAAAATACAAGAGAAGCCGAACTCCGGTTTTTACGGGCTTTTTATTATTGGCATATCGTTGCCACCTGGGGGGCCGCCCCCATGCCGTTAAAACCTACCCAGGGCATTGAAACCACTGCGGTGAGGACTTCGGTGGATTCCATATACGCGCAGATTTTTAAAGACCTTAACTTTGCCGATGCGCATCTTCCGATCACCACAAGCGATTACGGGAGAGCCACCAAACCCGCTGCCGAGGCACTGCTTGCACGAATGGACATCACCAGGGGAAAAAACCAGGAAGCCCTTGATATGGCTAACGACGTCATCAATAATTACGGTTTTCACCTGATAGCGCATTATGCGGATCTCTGGCCTATGGACAAGATGGCCGCGGCGGAGGACAGTGAAGTGATCTATGCCGTCAATTATACGGAAAACCTGAGCCTTGACGATCACAAGGATCCCATATTATTCCCCTATGGGCACAAGCGCGGTGGCAATAACGGACATCTTGATTTTCTGATGAAGTATGACGACCAGCCAGGCATGCAACGTTCTATAGAATACGGAAGGCCCTTTGTACGGTTTATGCCTACAAAATTCTTATTGGATTTATTCAACGATCAGATCGACAGTCGCTATAAAGGCTCTTTTGAAACGGTCTGGTATTGCAATAACCAGGCTACCGCACCGGCGGGCATGCAACTGGGGGATACCGCTGTTTTAGTCACCAAAGCGGTGGTGCCGGAATCGGTCAGAAAAAGCAAACTTTACCGCATCTATGATATCAATGATACCTACAATCAGGATGGCAGCATCAAAGACAACCAGCATTTTGTTCAATTAAAGAAATTCATGGACCCTACGCGTTCTTCCATTAATGAACAGATCAGTCCAAGGGATGTCTTTGTGATCAGGTTGGCTGAGATGTACCTGATCGCCGGAGAGGCTGAATTCAAAATGAATAACCTTCAAAAGGCCGCCGATTACATCAATGTGGTCAGAGAACGCGCTGCACTGCCCGGCCATAAGACGGACATGGATGCAAAACCAGCTGATATCACGTTGGATTTCATCCTGGATGAATATGCCAGGGAGTTCGCCGGTGAACAATTACGCTGGTTTGTGCTTAAACGGGAAGGGAAGCTGGTTGACCGGGTGAAGGCCCATAATCCGGACGCGGGTAAGAATATCCAGCCTTATCATGTAGTCAGGCCAATCCCGCAAAGCCAGCTAGATGCGGTCACCAACCCTGATGATTTTAAACAAAACCCCGGTTATCAATAAGGAAAGAAGATCCAGAAGTCATGACAAGATATATGGGAAAAAAACGCCTGATGATGTTATTGCTGGCGACAGCGGCATTTTTTACGGCCTGTTCAAATAAGCCGTCGGCCGTACAACAGATTGATCAGGCCCGTCAGGGACATTTGCCCGAAGTGATCAAACCGGATTTTAAAAGTGATACATTCAATATCATCCGCTATGGCGCCAAGAGCGACGGCATTACCCTGAATACAAAAAGCATCAATGCGGCCATTATGGATTGCAGCAAAAACGGGGGTGGCGTGGTACTGGTTCCCGATGGTTTCTGGCTGACAGGGCCGTTGGTTTTACAAAACAACGTTAACCTGCACATTCAACGGGGCGCCCTGCTACAATTCACGGCTGATTTCGACAGGTATCCCCTGATAGAAAGCAACTACGAGGGCCTGAAGGCCGTCAGATGCCAGTCACCCATTTCAGGGAAGGGACTGGAAAATATCGCCATCACCGGTGCAGGCGTCATCGATGGCTCGGGCGGTGCATGGCGCATGGTAAAAAAAGGAAAGGTCACTGCATCGCAGTGGGATCAGCTGCTGGCTTCCGGTGGCGTGGTCAGCAAAGACGGAAAGACCTGGTATCCCTCAGCTGAGTCCTTTAAAGGATCGCAAACAAAGCATCCGGGCGTCATGGAAGACGGAAAGACCATCAAAGATTATGAAGACATTAAGGATTTTCTTCGCCCTAACCTGCTCAGTCTTTTTCATTGTAAAAAAGTGTTGCTCCAAGGGGTCACCTTTCAAAACTCACCCGCCTGGTGTCTTCATCCCCTGCTGTGTGAAAATCTGACTGTTGACGGCATCTATGCGAAAAATCCCTGGTATGCACAGAACGGTGACGGCATTGATGTGGAATCCTGCAGGAACGTGGTGATCGAAAACAGTACCTTCGACGTAGGAGACGATGGCATCTGTATGAAATCGGGTCGTGACGAGGAGGGCAGGAAAAGGAATGCCCCCACCGAGAACGTCCTGGTACGCAACTGCATCGTCTACCACGCGCATGGGGGTTTTGTGATCGGCAGTGAAATGTCGGGAGGCGTCCGCAATGTATATGTATCGGATTGTTCTTTTATCGGCACCGATGTGGGACTCCGGTTCAAAACCACCCGCGGTCGCGGCGGTGTGGTCGAAAACATCCATGCCTCCCATATCAATATGCGTCATATCGCCGGGGATGCTATCCGCTTTGATATGTATTACGCCGCAAAGGACCCGGTTCCCCTGGCAGGAGAAAAAAGGCAGGCCCCCAGGGTGGAAACTTTGCCCGTGACCGAGGGCACTCCGCAATTTCGTAATTTTCACATCAGTAACATTTTTTGCAACGGCGCCCGCCGGGCTATTTTTATCCGCGGTTTACCGGAGATGAATATAAAAGACATCTATTTCGACAGCATGGTGCTCAAAACAAACAGCGGCATGGAGTGCCTGGAAGCCGACAGCATTTACCTCCATCATGTGAAACTACTGTCATCGGATAGCGGTGCGGTGATCACTTTACAAAATAGTAAAAACATCGCCTTCAGGGAGGTGATCACCGATCAGCAAGCGCCGCATTTTATGGATGTTATGGGCGCTGACAGTAAAAACATCATGGTGGGCGACAGCACAATACCGGGTATAAAAGATAAGATAAGATTCACAGACGGGGCGACGCCCGAGGCCTTACAAATCAATAAAACCAATTGATGATGATCCGTAATTTTTGGAGGATAACGACTTTTTGTCTGCTTTTTTCAACCATGGCGTACGCCCAGGAGAAAATCTCCTGGGCGGAAGAAATGACCCATACCGCCATGAAATTATGGAAAGATCCGCAGGTGACCGGTATCTCCGGCTTCCCTAAATGGAGTTATGATGAAGGCGTGGTGCTGAAAGGCATACAGGGCGTATGGCAATTAACGGGTAATGGGGATTACTTTCGCTATATCCAGCACAGCATGGACGCCTTTGTCGGTAAAGATGGCAGCATTGCCACCTATCGTCCGAAGAGCTACAAGCTGGATGACATCAACACCGGGAAAATGTTCCTGATGCTCTACCGGGTCACCGGTCAGCAGAAATATTGGAAGGCCGCCTCATTATTGCGCGATCAGTTGCGAACCCAGCCGCGCACTGAGGGGGGCGGTTTCTGGCATAAAAAGATCTATGCCCATCAGATGTGGCTGGATGGCCTTTATATGGCGGAACCTTTCTATGCGGAGTATGCCATGGTAGCCCGTGAAGACAGCGACTATGCGGACATCGCCCGGCAGTTCATCCTGATGGAAAGCCATAGCCGCGACCCGAAGACGGGCCTGCTTTATCATGGTTGGGATGCATCCCGGCAGCAAAAGTGGGCCAATAAAGTGACGGGCGATTCTCCCAATTTCTGGGACCGCGCCATTGGATGGTATGCCATGGCGCTCGTGGACGCTTTGGATTATTTTCCGGCTGGAAACAGCTACAGGGATTCCCTGACCGGCATCCTGAACAGACTGGCGGCCGCCATCACTCAATACCAGGATCCTGCGAGTGGTTGCTGGTACCAGGTGATGGATAAAAAAGGTTCTCCAGGCAACTACCTGGAGGCTTCCGGTTCCTGCATGTTCGTGTATGCGCTGGCAAAAGGGGTTAGGAAAGGCTATTTGCCTTCCCGTTATCTACAGGTGGCTGAAAAGGGATTTAAAGGGATTCTCACAAAATTTATTGACAGGGATGCAAACGGGCAGCTCAACCTGAAGGGCACCTGTGCGGTGGCGGGGCTTGGTGGGAGTCCCTACCGGGATGGAAGTTACGCGTACTATGTCCGTCAACGACCCGTCACCAATGATCCCAAGGGAATAGGCGCTTTTATTCTGGCGGCCGATGAAATGCAGATAGTGGGCCTGCAGGCAGGCGGTAGCCGCAAAACCGTGACACTGGACAATTATTTTAATCATGAACTGAAAAAAGGCATCACCGGTCAGGAAGTTTCCTTCCATTATGTGTGGGATGACATGGCCAACAGCGGCTTTTCTTTATGGGGGGATATTTTTAGATTCCGGGGCGCCAAAACAAATCTTTTGGAAAAGGCTCCCACCAGAAAGGATCTTCGGGGGAGCGATGTCTATATCATTGTGGATCCCGATACAAAGGCGGAGAGTCCCGATCCCCATTATATCGGGCCAAAGGACATCAAGGCCATTTACCGCTGGGTAAAAAAAGGAGGCACACTGGTTTTGATGGCCAATGATTCAGACAATTGTGAATTCACCCACTTCAACAAGCTGGCGGGGAAATTCGGTATTCACTTCAACGGCGACAGCCGTAACCGCGTCCAGGGCCATGCATTTGAACAGGGAGCACTGG
>DASULB010000210.1:0-28721 GCA_036278455.1 Chitinophagaceae bacterium
ATACCAGTGGATCCCGGCAGAAAACAGCTTTTCAGACATCCAGTCCCTGGATACCCCAAATAGACATCCGGTCTGACGTCGCCATCGTCTATGGCGCGAATGACCGGCCGGGAATGGCCTTTAAACAACGGCTTCAATCATGGAAGGACCGGGGGTATCAGACCGATTTCATGACGGGGATCGCCTGGGGCGGTTACCAGGATTATTTTTATGGCAAGTGGGATGGCAAAAAGCATCTGGATGAAGCGCAGGTAGCAATTAACAACGACACCGTCTGGCATGGCCACGGGATCCCTTACATTGTTCCCATGCCTTCCTATATCAATTACTTCAAAAAAGGCATTGTGAAAAAAGTGATTGATGCGGGGATCACCTCCCTTTTCTTTGAAGAACCTGAGTTCTGGGCCCGCTCCGGTTATAGCATGGCTTTCAAGACTGCATGGCAGCATTACTACGGATTCCCCTGGCGTCCCCAGGATCAGTCGGCCGAGAACACCTATCTTTCCAACAAATTAAAATATCATTTATATTATCACGCGATCAAGGAAGCGTCATCTTATGCGAAGGCTTATGGGAAAAGCAAAGGAGAGGATATTAAGGTATACATCGCCACCCATTCCCTGGTCAATTATTCTTCCTGGAAGATTGTCAGTCCGGAGGCGAGCCTGGCCTCCTTACCCGGTATCGACGGCTACATCGCGCAGGTGTGGACGGGGACAGCCAGGGAGCCGACCTATTATAACGGGCTGGAAAAAGAACGGGTATTTGAGAACGCTTTCCTGGAATACGGTTCTATGGTATCCATGACGGCGCCCACGGGCCGGAAGATGATCTTTCTGACCGATCCGATAGAGGACAGGCACCGGGACTGGGGAGATTATAAACGGAATTACGAAGCCACTTTTACCGCGGAGATCCTGTATCCCATGGTGGATAATTACGAGGTGATGCCCTGGCCGGAACGTATTTTCACCAAACCCTACCGTTTGCCGAACAGCGACAGCAGCGTACTCATCCCGCATTATTATTCCACCCAGATACTGGTGATGGTGAACGCGCTCAACAAGCTGCCGTTTTCAAATCATCAGGTAAGCGGTGTTAACAACATTGGCGTGCTCATGGGCAACTCTTTGATGTTTCAACGTTTCCCCACCCATGACGGCTATAAAGATCCGCAGTTTTCCAATTTTTATGGACAGACTTTACCTTTACTCAAACGGGGGGTGCCGGTACAGACCGTTCAGATGGAAAACCTGGCTTACCCCGCCACCTTAAAAAATATAAAGGTGTTGGTGATGAGTTATTCTAATATGAAGCCTCAGTCGCCGAAGGTACATGGGTATCTCGCCGACTGGGTGAATAAGGGAGGCGTTTTAATTTATTGCGGCAGGGATGACGACCCCTATCAGAAGGTGATGGAGTGGTGGAATACGAAAGGAAATCATTTCGCCTCCCCGTCGGATCAATTATTTGAACTGTTAAAAATAAAACCCAGGTTAACCGATCCAAAGATTCAAAGCTTTGATGTGGGCAAAGGGAAGGTCTATGTCATCAGACAAGACCCAAAGGAATTCGTGATGAACAAGGGTGGTGACAGTGCTTATATCAACCTGGTAAAGACGGCCTATCAAAAGGATGCGAAGGCGGGACCCCTGGAATGGAAAAATAGTTTTTCGCTGCAAAGGGGGCCTTATGATATTGTTGCGGTCATGGATGAGGCACCCGGTGACCAGCCAACCGTCATTAAAGGACCGGTGATCGACCTTTTTGACCCTTCCCTGCCGGTACTTGCGGAAAAAACGGTCACTCCCGGGCACCAGGCCTTTCTGTATGATATCGGCCGCATAAAGGATAAGGATCGTCCACAGGTACTGGCTTCGGCTTCCCGCATTTATGAAGAGGCGCCAGCAAAGGAGCATTATTCTTTTGTCTGTAAAGGTCCTGCAAATACCATGGGCAGCATGCGCGTGCTGTTGCCGTCAAAACCTTTGCAGACGCTGGTTACTGACAGTACCGGCAAAAAGGTAAGCGAGGTAAAATCATCGTGGGATGAAGATTCAAAAACCTTATACCTGGGTTTCGATAATAGTCCCGCCGGCATGAAGGTGAACATCAAATGGTGACGGTGCAATTATGGTGCAATGGGACATTGAATTTGTTGTTTAAATAGGGTAAACTTACCAGGTTCGCAGAACCTGGTAAGTAAGTTTGTCTGTTCAAATTAACCTGCTAAAGATCACTCCGGTATCCCATAATATTCACACGTGGCTTTATAGTTTTTTGGATCGGGTGGGGGCGAAGACCGACGCAAATGGATACCTCCGGGGATGAGCATATAGCGAACCCTGTAACGGTTATATATATCCGGGAAAGTAACATATAAACGGTCCTGAAGAAAATTAGATGGCAGCGTGCTTCCATCTGCAGTGGTAAAGTCATATACCATATTGGTTGAGGAACTGTTATAATAGGCATAATATACAGCCTTTAAGTTAAATGTTTTTCCGGCAGCATAACCTATAGCATTACTAGCAACGGCCTCCGGAATGAAATACATTGCTGCTGTTATGGTGTCCTCGTCCTGAGTCTGAAGAAACAATAAATAACTTAAAATGGTTCCACCATTGTTGATAAAACTCAGTGTAACCTTTGGCTCTTGAATATACATGATATCTCTGTCTGAGTAAGTAGTCGACCACGTAAAGGCCAACCAGTCAGAATACATCACATTAGCTGTTCCCGGATCGCCCTTATCTCCTTTAGGTCCCCGTAACACAATACCGGTACCCCAGCCGGATGTTGTCTTTGGGCCATACAATGTATAATTGGAGGTGTTCCAGTAATAGTCCCCTATGTTTCCCGCAGAAGAGGCCGGTACTGATGTACCACTCAGGATCTGACTGCCATCTTTGCCGTTTTGTCCCGGATCACCCTGATCGCCTTTGTCGCCTTTCGGTCCGGTGTCACCCTGATCGCCCTTGTCGCCTTTTGGTCCGGTGTCACCCTGATCGCCCTTGTCGCCTTTTGGTCCGGTGTCTCCTTGATCGCCTTTGTCGCCTTTTGGTCCGGTGTCTCCCTGATCACCTTTGTCGCCTTTCGGGCCCTGTGGGCCCGTTTCTCCCTGCGCACCTTTAAGGTTTAACGGATCGCCCCAGCCTTGATCGGTTTTGGGACCATAGAGCTTGCTGGTAGCCAGATTTATATAATAATCGCCCTGCTGGCCTACAGCTGTGGACGGCAACTCATTGCCACTATAGATGGTACTTCCATCCGCACCCGCGATCCCTGCAGCACCCGTTTCTCCCTGTGGACCCTTTTGACCTTGCTCTCCCTGCGGGCCGGCAGGCCCCGTTTTACTACAACTCCCCAGGCATAATGCAGCAGCCAGGGAAAACAGGATAAAGACCTTGTAATTTTTCATACATAAGTGGTTTTTAAAAAAGTTAAATGAATAAGGCTGTTGGTTGCGGCAGAAATGCTATGACAACCATCATCAAAGATAATTACCCAAGAGGTGTATGGGTAGCGATTTTTTGCATGTGCGTGCATGGTTTCCTATTGAAGCGTCAGACGAGCCGCTTCGACCTTTCTGGTGAAACATCTGAAGCCGGCCCGCTGGCAGAAGAAAATCGCAGCAACGCATCTTATGCGGGTAGCGGCGAGATCGACTGGAAGAATTGTTCCAGTTGATGAAAGATGTCTCTGAGCCAGGGGATCATTTGCCCGCTGACGGCGATCACTTCGGGGCCGAGGGGCGCTATCCAGGAGTAAGTGCGCGAGGATGCTTTCATGGTGGGTTCGATCAGGTATAACTGGTTGGCAAACCACAGAGCGATACTGAACAGCACCGCGTAGGTGAAACCATAAAGCAAAATGCCGGCGATCCTGTTCAGCCAGCCCATCATGACCAACTGCAACGCTTTTTCGATCAGCCGGGCGATCAGCCGCACGATGAGGGCCACCACCAGGAAAATCAACACAAAGGCGACCACCGGCCACAGGGGACTGGAATGACCTGATTCACTTTCCATATACAGGGCGAAGGATCCTGATAACTTTAGCGCGGCAGCGGCGCCGAGTATCAGCGCCAACAGCGAAAATATACCGACAATAAGCCCTTTTGTCCATCCTTTGAAAATGGCCAGCAACATCGTGATCGCGAAAAGGATATCTATGGTCATGGATGGGCTGCTTTCTCTACGGGTCATGAATATATTCCGGCGCAGGACAGGTTACCTTTACCTGTTCAGCAGTTCCCTGACGACTGCAGAGATGGTCTTCCCATCCGCCCTGCCCGCCAGCTTCTTGGTGGCCACCCCCATCACCTTTCCCATATCCGCGGGGGATGACGCACCGGTGTCGGCGATGATTTTTCCGAGGGCCTCCCGCAACTGCTGAGCGTCCATCTGTGCCGGCAGGAAACGGCGGATCACGTTTAACTCTTCTTCTTCTATCCCGGCAAGGTCTTCCCGGTGTTGTTGCCGAAAAATGTCCAGGGAGTCCTGGCGTTGCTTGGCCAGCTTTTGCAGGATCTTTACCTCGTCTGCCTCCGTGAGTTCGCCTTTGTAATCGCCGGAGGTTTTAGCGATGAGTATCGCAGCCTTGATCGCGCGGAAACTGCGCAGGTCCGCGTCATTTTTGGATTTCATGGCTGTTTTGATGCCATCGTTCATCTGTTGTTCTAAAGACATAAGATGCTTGTTTGGATTGACAGGAAAAAAGTTATTTTAAGTCGGAAGCGGGCTTTTGTTTGGCCTTGAATTTCTTCATGAATTCACCGGCGGCATTTTTCAGTTCGCCGGACAGTTCATCGTCTTTTGTGGCGCGATGGTACGTATCGGCCATGCCCAGCAGGGTCTGGTAAAAAAAGTCGGCCATTTCATCGACCATCATTTTCCGGGTCCACAGATCAATACGCATGGCGCTTTTTTCAGCGTTGTCCCAAAAGGACAGCATCATCGCGTTGGCGGTATTGATGTTTGCTGCGGAACTGTCAGTGGCGTTCCAGGTAATATTTTCAGGGACTTTTTCATCATTGAGCGATACGTCAATATGAATGGCGGATGTCTTTGGCATGGATCAGCATGGTTTTTAAGGTGATGAGGGGCGATAAGCCCCTGACAGTACAGGCAAAAAGGTCTTGGTGAGCAAAGGTAATGTTATTTCCCGGCTTGCCGTAAGGAGGACCAGAGCAGCTCAGCGGTATGGTCCCAGCTGAATTTCTGTGCCTGGACGTCCGTGAAGGCAATCATCCTGGCACGCAGACTTTCATCTTTGTATATTTCGCAGCATTTATCCCCCATTTCTTCTACAGAGGAGGGATTGAAGTACAGTGCGGCTTCGCCGGCCGTTTCTTCCACTGCGGCGGTGGCCACCACCGGCACCTGGCACTTTATCGCCTCCAGCACGGGGGTGTCAAACCTTTCTGAAGGGGAGGGGCAGATCAGGGCGTAGGCGGCGCCTGTCAGTCTGGCCAACGCTTCATATCCCAGTTCGCCGGTGACCTTCACATCCTCCCGGAAATGATAGGTGTCCAGCAGTTCTGGAAAGGTCTTATAGCCGGGCGCCCGGGCTCCGGCCAGCACAAGCATCATGTTGGAACGCAGCCTTTTTTTAAAAATGGAAAAGGCCTTCATGACGCCGATAACATTCGGTGTGATCACTCCGGTGTGAATGAAATACTCCTGCCCGTTGGTATAATCATTTTTTACCTGCTCGCGCGCTTCCCAGCCGAGCGGATGAAAGGCTTGATGCACGCCGGTGTTGATGACTGTTATCTTTTCTTCCGGTACCCCGTAACGGCCCATAAGGTCTTTTTTGAGTGCAGGAGAAACGGTTGCGATGGCCGCCGCCTTCTCCAGGTTTCCCCGGAAGTGCCGTTTCCGGTAACGGGTGGCCGCATGAGCGGTGGCATCCGGTTTTGTAGCGAAGTGAGGATTCGCTACCACAAGGCAGGAGGGGACGACTCCCCTGGCCGGCAAAAGGCCGTTCAGGCAAAGCAGCTTATCCGCGTGCTCACTTTTTAGCAACCCGGGCAACTTGGACTGCAGGCGGCGGCGCAGGGCAAGGGAATGCTTAGCGGTGCTGTTCAGCGGGATTTGCCGCACATGGCCCGCCTCCCGGAAAGGGGGATGCTGTGGCCCGTCGGTGATGATGATAAATTCCTGATCGGGATGGTCGGCGATCAGGTGGTTGAGCGTTTCATAGGCGAACCACTCCTTTTCCCGCCAGGTGTCCTGGTCGGCAGGCAGGGTTTCAGTATAGACGGCAATGCGCATGTGGAGCAGAACTTTAAAGCAACAGACAACGGAAACACAAAAACACCGGGACGGTCATGACCTGGCCGGCCCCTCATCATTTAAACTGCCGAAGACGGGCCTACGGGGTACCGCGTTCTATCACTCCATGATCACCCTATGAACATCCTATGATCGCTCTGTCATCGACCCGGGAGGTTCTGGCCTTGCCGGAACAAGGTTCAAAAAGTACTTTCCCGGAGGCTCATCAAGCCCGCTTGGGTCTCCTTTGCGGTGAAAAGAAAAAACATTGTATTTTCCCTGCGTTTTGGTTTACTTATCTTCCACCAACAGGTCCCCTGTCATCTCGGGGGGAACGGGTAAACCCATAAAATGCAGGATCGTGGGGGCGATGTCCCCCAGCTTCCCGTTTTTGACGGTACCCTTGAAATCATCGCTGATGATAAAAAACGGTACCGGATTCAGGGAATGGGCCGTGTTGGGCGACCCGTCGGCGTTCATTTCAAAATCCGAATTGCCGTGATCGGCGGTCACAAAAAGGCGATACCCGCTTTTCAATCCGGCGTTTACGACCTGTTCCACCAGATGGTCCACGGTTTCCACTGCTTTAATGGCCGCTTCCCATACACCGGTATGCCCTACCATATCGGCATTGGCAAAGTTCAGGCAGATAAAGTCAGCGCTTCGTTTTTCTATCTCGGGCAGCAGAGCAGCTGTCACCTCGGGTGCGCTCATCTCGGGCTGCAGATCATAGGTGGCCACCTTAGGCGACGGGATCATGATACGGTTTTCACCCTTAAATTCATTTTCCCTGCCCCCGCTGAAAAAGAAGGTCACATGGGGATATTTCTCAGTTTCGGCGATACGGATCTGTTTTTTTCCCGCCTTTTCTAGCACTTCGCCCATGGTCATCTCCAGGTCCTTGTTCTCGAAAACGACGGCAATATCCCTGAAAGCCTTGTCATATTCGGTCATGGTGATGTAATCCAGGTCCAGTTTCTGCATGCCGAGATCCGGCATGTCTTCCTGGGTAAGCACCTGGGTGATCTCGCGGCAACGGTCCGTGCGGAAGTTGAAGCAGATCACCACGTCGCCGGACTGTATTTCCGCCAGCGGCTGACCCGATGGGGCCGTATGAATGATGGGCTTGATGAATTCATCGGTGACGCCCTTTTGATAAGACTGGGAAAGGGCTCCTAAAAAATCACTGGTTTTCTGGCCTTCGCCATGCACCATGGCGTCGTAGGCAAGCTTTATCCGCTGCCAGCGTTTATCCCGGTCCATGGCGTAATAGCGCCCGCAGACGGTGGCAATACTACCGGTGGTCTTGTCCAGGTGGTCTTGCAGGTCCTTCAGGAAGCCCAGGGCACTTTTGGGATCAGTATCCCGTCCATCGGTAAAAGCGTGGATGAAAACATCGGTCAGTCCGTGGTCATGGGCAATACTGACCAGTGCTTTCAGATGGTTGATGTGGGAATGCACGCCTCCGTCACTGACCAGGCCGATAAAATGCAGCTTTTTTCCCGTGTCTTTCGCCCTTTTCATACCGTCCAGGAGCACCTGGTTCTTCGCCAGCGAGCCGTCCTGAATCGCCAGGTTTATCCGCTGGAGTTCCTGGTAAACAATGCGGCCGGCACCGATGTTGAGATGGCCGACTTCGGAATTGCCCATCTGTCCTTCTGGCAGACCTACCAGTTCGCCACAGGTGATCAGTTCGCTGTTCGGATACCGGTGATACAATGAGCTCACAAAAGGCGTTTTTGCCAGCGCTATCGCGTCTGCTTTGCGTACTTTACCATGGCCCCAGCCGTCCATGATGATCAAAATCGCGGGTTTTTCTTGCATAAATGCAAACCTACGGGAAATCAGGGAATTTTGAAAGCATAAGGGCCGCGATCCGGCCGTAAATAAAGCGTTTCGGGGCTTGCATGAGAAATAAACTGGTGATAACTTTGTGATCGCCTGAAAGGGCTGCATTTGAGGAGATTGGCATAGTTTTCGTTCCTGTAACAGTTCTGAATTTCATTAAAAGGAGAAATTTACCATGAGTGCTATAATCACTACATGTCGCCTGAGTAAATTGCTGTTGATCGGTGGATTGTTGATGTCATTCACCATAGTGGATCCCTTTACCAGCGTGGTATCCGCCCTGCAAAAAGGCAACGTGACGGCGTTGTCTCATTATTTTGACAACATGATTGAAATTACACTGCCATCCAATGCAAATTCCTACAGCAAATCCCAGGCTGTTGTTATCCTGAAAGAATTTTTTTCCAATAATGCCGTTAAAAGTTTCAAGTTGATCCATAAGGGGGATTCCGGTGAGGGTTCCAGTTTTGGCATCGGTAGTCTCGTGACAAAAGGCGGTACCTACCGCACTACCTTCTTTTTTCGGCAAAAGGGCGACAGTTTTGTCCTCCAGGAGTTAAGTTTTGAGAAGAAGAAAAGTGAGGAAAGCAAGGCGCCGGTGTTCGGCAGTCCTGACAAGGGCCGTTTGGCTGTTAACTAACCCTGCTCTATCCTCCCGATACCAATGTAAGATCGAAACGAACCGCAAACCATTCCGTGGCGGTGTTTCGCAGGACACACATGGGCCCGTACAGCGGGCCAATTAGGCCCCGTCTTCCGCATTCCTCAGCCAGATCAATCCCATCTTCCCCTGGTCAGTAAGAACCATAAAGGGCCGCTTTAACCTGCCTGAAGTTTTAAACAGATCCGTCGTAACATGATGAAAAAGCATTGTTGCAGGCGATGATTTACAGACTGAATTTTTCCTTATCCGGTGACGTTTTGGTGTCCGGATGTTGGTCCTCTCAGGATTTTAATTCTATTTTCCACCTTCTTTCCGTTCTGCCAGCCTTCGTTGCTCCTTTATCCCCTGCTGATGGCCTCCGGTGGTATTCTTTCTATGCGGTTAAACCGTGGGAATAAATTTTTTTGACCGGATGCAGCGTTTCAGGCTTTCAGGTTGTCTTACCTGTGAATCGCGGTCATCACCAGGAATATCCCATTTTTGTTCCATCCTGTGATGATACCTTGAAATACTCCCGCTCTATGTGATTTGATGATGTTGATCGGTTCACCCGAACGCCGGCGGAAAACGGCAGTTCGATTACATAAAAGAAAACCAAACCCTATGAATTTGGTTGTGACCATCACCAACTGAAGGCGGCACAACGGCAGAATCAAAGGATTCTCCAGTTTGTGGCCGGTGTGTTCCCTTGCACAAGGTAAAAGGGCGGTTGAGGTGGTATCTTTGGAAAACGATCCCGGTCTGACGGGATACATGGTACCTGAATTCGGGTTTCTGCCCGGGTGAAGAAAATGTGGGTTTTTTCCCGGCCTTTTAAGGCAAGTATAGAACGGCCGGGAAAATCCCGTTTTTCGTATGAAGTCCCGGATCATAGCATCCGGTAGTGATCCATACAATTCCCTGATTTCTTCGGTTGACATCCATCTTTAACAAGGTGCTCATATATATGAAATACCGCTATGACAGGATTCATCTGTTTTTGCTTTTGCGCGGTCATCATAACCCCCAGTGAATAATCTTGTTTGTGTGTAGGGCATCCCCTCTATCCCGTTCCCTGCGGGATGGGGGATGTTTTTTGATGATGCCCGTGAAGCGGACGGCGACTGTCACAGCTTTTCCAGGATATCCATAAAGTCTTTGCTCCATCTTTCCACGTTGTAATAGCTTACGATCTCATATAGGCGCTTCATACGCAGGATGCGGTCGTTCTCATCAAGGGTGAGGGCATGCAGCAGGTTTTCTTTGAGGTCCTTGCCATCATAAGGGTTGGTGAGAATGGCATACGGGAGTTCCACGGACACGCCTGCGAATTCCGACACGATGAGGGCGCCGTCGGGCACTTCCTTTTGACCCTGTACGGCGACATATTCCTTGCCCACCAGGTTCAAACCATCGCGTAGTGGCGTAATCCAGCATATATCGGCGAGGGCATAATACACCACCACCTCCTCAAAGGGAACCGATCTTAAGAAGAAACGGATGGGGGTCCAGTCCAGGTTAGAGTATTTGCCGTTGATCCTGCCGACTTCCTGTTCCAGGTCGGTTTGTATCCGGTCATAGATCTTCATCCCCTGCGCAGGGGGCGTGCAGATGTTGATCAGCTCCACCTTGCCATGAAATTCGGGATAGTCATGCAGGAACTGGCTGAAGGCACGAAGCTTCTCCAGCGGGCCTTTTACGTAATCCAGCCGTTCTATGGACAGGATGATTTTTTTACCGTTCGTCTGGGCTGCCATCTCCCGGATAGCCTCCTGGGTCTTTTCCTGTTCATAGATCTCCCTGATGTAAGGAATGTTCACGCCCACGGGGTTGGCGCCGAGCTTTACCCTACCCGAAGCGGTCTCGATCTGCGTGCTCATCAGATCCACCCCGAGGGCGCAGCTGTATGTCAGAAAACGACCGGCGCAGTTCTCCTGGGCCAGCACCTTGACCGGGGTATGACTTCGGGCCACGTCCACGAAGTTCTCCACATAACGGGGGATATGGAAGCCGATGTAATCACATTGCAGCAGGCTGCCCATGATCTCCCGGCGCCAGGGAATGATGTTGAAAATGTCCGCGGGGGGAAAGGAAGTATGGTGGAAGAACCCGATTTTTACATCAGGCCGCAGCTGGCGCAGATAGGCGGGAACCATCCACAGGTTATATTCATGGATCCAGATAATGGCGTTATGATCCGCTTCAGTGGCGGCTTTTTCAGCGAAGATCCGGTTGATCTTGCAATAATGCTCCCAATGGGCGTGATTGAATTTGGCTTTATCAATAAAAGAGAAAAGAATGGGCCAGAAAGCTTCTTTTGAGAAGTTCTTATAGAAAATCTCCACATCCTTTTTTGTCAGGGAAATGCGTGACGCCACCAGGTTTGGATACTGCTCTTCATCAATATAAATATCCTTGAGCGAAAGGTGCTTTTTTCCTGCAGTCTCCTCCCAGGCGATCCAGGCCCCGCTGCGGCCGGTATTGAAGAATCCCAGCAGGGTGGGGATAATGCCGTTGGGGCTTTTGGGCGGCATGTGTACTTTCCTGCCATTGACTTCACTTACTTCATAAGGCAGGCGATGATAGAGCATGACCATCTGGGTCGCTCCGGAATGCGGATGCAATTCCATATTCTCCTGTTGCCTGTAATAGGCTTTGAATTCATGGAAGTGCTCCATGGCTTCCAGAATGCCGCCGGCACCCGTTTTTTCGGCGTGAAAGACTTCGGACATCTCACTGGTGGCTTTCACCAGCGCTTCTTCAGCGGCCCCCACGACGACGCCCTTGTATCCCGTCTCGTACATGGCCAGATCGTTTAAGGTATCCCCCGCCACCAGCACCTGGCCTTCGTCGATGTTCATCATCTTCACCAGTTGTTTGAGCGTTGATCCCTTGTTGATCCCACCGGGGAGCACATCCAGGTAACGGCTGGCCGACTGCAGCACATCACAACCGAATTCAGCCACCAGCGCTTTAACCTGTTCGATGTCGGTATCTTCCTCAAAGTAAAACGAACAACGTCGTTGTTGCGGTACTTTCTGCAGTGCGAGCCCTTTGACCTTACGTAACTTTTTGCGGATGGCCAGGATTCCGGGCCATTTCTTCTCGATCTGTGACTGGATAGGTTGGATGGCTTCCAGCGTGCGTCCGTTGATGATGGTTGCGCCCACATCGCAGATAATAAAATCGGGATTGGGAATGATGGAGTCATCCAGCAGGGGTAAGACGGATTCCATTCCCCTGCCGGTTACAAAAGCGAGACGAATCTGCTGTTCCTCCCTGATTAGGCGGTATAATTTGAATTTGTCTATTGTTTTACCCCCGAGGAAGGTCCCGTCGAGGTCTGTCGCTAATAGCATCATAATCCGGTCTTTTTATATCAACTTTTGTTCAAGTAACTTGAATTCTATATAGGGCGATATCTTATTATACAGGATGCGGTATACCGTGGAGACCACGGGCATCTCCTGCCCCATCTTTCTGGCCATATTGTAAATCCCGTCCACCGCGTAGTAGCCTTCCGCGACCATATCCATTTCGGTCTGGGCCAGATGAACGGTATAACCCCTCCCGATCATTTGACCGAAAGTGCGGTTACGGCTGTATTCCGAATAAGCGGTGACGAGGAGGTCGCCAAAATAGCCTGACCGGGTCAGGTCTCTCGGCTTTTCATCCAGGGAACCGATAAACCGTCCTACTTCCCGCAGGGCGTTGGATACCAGTACTGCCTGAAAATTATCGCCGTAATTCAGGCCTTTGGCAATGCCGCACGCGATGCCGACGATGTTTTTGAGGATCGCGGACATTTCTATTCCCAGGGGATCGTCACTGACGATGGCCTTGATGAAATCCAGTTGGATGCTATCGCCTACAAGCGCGGCAAGCGCGCTTTCTTCCGCCGCGACGGTGATATAGGTTTTACGTTCCAGGGCCACCTCTTCGGCATGACACGGACCACCGAGGATAATATGCCGGGCGGGCGGGACGCCGAATTTCTTTCCAAGAAAATCAGAGGGAACCAGGCCATGATGCGGTATGATGCCTTTGATGGAGACCAGCAGATTTTTGTCCTCCATTTCCGGCGCCTCCAGCTCCGATACGATGTTTTCCAGGTAGGCGGACGGAACAGCAAACAAGATAAAACCGGAGGAGCGGACCGCCTCATGGATATCAGAGGTAGGTTGAATGCATTCCTTCTTAAGTTGTAAAAAGCTCAGGTAATTCGGATTGCGCCCAAATTCCTTGACATGGGCAACCGTCTCTGGCGAACGCAAGTGCCACGTTATCTGCACTCCGCTGTCGGAAAATATCCTGACTAATGCTGTTGCCCAACTACCTCCGCCAATAACGGTCAGATGGTTGAGTGTATTCAAAATTCAAATTTTTTAAAAAATAGATGATTTTGAAGGGTTTCAGCAGACGCAAAGGTACGAAAAAGCGGTCAGAGGGCAAAATAGGGTCAGGTTGTTCCGCGCAGTGATATCATCACCCGGGAGATGGGAATCCGATGGAAATCCGGCTTCCCGTCTTCGGTTTCTTTGAAGATGTGACCTTAAAAGGGTGAAAAGAAAGCCCCTATCCACCGGGGGGCGGATGCTATTCCATCAATTCACTTTGAATCGTCACGGGGCGGGTCAACACCAGGTGTGTGGGACATTTGTCGGCTATCTGCATGAGGCGCCGGCGCTGTTCATCGGTCAGATCACCTTCCAGGGTGATCTGCTTGGTAATCAGGGTCGCCGACCGGTCTTTCTCCTGTGCCAACGTCAAATTGACTTGAATGGCCTCCAGAGGCCATGCTTTCCTGTCGGCGTACATACGCAGGGTGATGGCGGTACAGGAGCCCACCGAAGCCAGTAACAACTCGAATGGGTCCGCTCCCTGGTTCTTGCCCCCCGCTGAAAGGGGCTCGTCGGCGATGATTGTATGGCTCCCAGCAGTGACACGTGTTTCGTAATGTGCCCTGTCAAGCGCTACCGATATGGTATACATAAATCTGGTTATAATTTTTTTTCTATGAACCCCCTGAACCGGGCCTTCAATGCAGTATACAACGTGTTAAAAGTCCGCATGCGTTCACTTAGATAATCGTTTTCCGTCCTGATCATTTCCGCGTAAGCGTCGCCGGCGGCGGCGCTGCCCAGGGTAATGCGCTTTGATTCCTGTTTAAGGTCGTGAAACAGCTCATCTGACACTTCTTTCTGTAAGATGAACTGGTTTTGGAAATGCTCCACTTCGGCCAGGTCGCTGTGGGTCACATAGCGGCCGGCGAATTTTTCCAGCTCATTGGTGAGTGCGCTTAGTTCCTGGCGCACTGCGTCCACCTCGCCTTTCCAGTGGGCGATTTTCCGGTGCAGATCCGGAAGTTGTGATACCTGCTCCATAGATATAATATTAAGGGTAAGGTAAGAAAATGACTTTTACCTCATCAAATTACACTATTTTTTTGACAGTGAAGGGGTTGGACCGGAAAAAGGTGATGAAGATGTGAAGGGATCAGGCGGTGGTTTCTTCGGGCTGATCGGTTTCTTCCGGTTCCCGGTATTCTATAATAAAATTGTTTTTCCCTTCCCCTACCATGATCTGCAGGTATTTCTGCTGGATGAGCTCCAGGATGGACAGGAACAAAAAAATGGCGTGGATCCGATCGTTGCAATGGTCAAAGACGCGCTCGAAAGAAACGGTGCCCTCCCGGCGGCTCAACTCGAGGATATAATCCCTGGAACCTTCAGTGGTATAATGATAGCGGAATACAACATGCTGCGGCTTTATTTGTCTTTCCTTCATCCGGAGGAGGACCTTTTCAAAGGTACTCATCAGTTTGTACAGTGTCAGGGTCTGCACCTCCGTGCCTTCGCTGCTGGTTTCGCCGATGGAGGCCAGTTCGTCCCGGAGATTCCCCCTTTTGACCTGCAGGATCCGGACCGCTTCCTTTTCAGCCAGCTCCAGGGCTGCCTGCTTGTATTTTTTATATTCCAGCAACTTGTCCACCAGTTCCTGGCGCGGGTCGATCTCATTGCCTTGTTCATCGATCTCCTTGCGGGGGAGCAGCATCCGGGCCTTAATGCGGATCAGGATGGAGGCGAAGAGGATAAATTCACTGGTCAGCTCAATGTTGAGCGATTCCAGGCCGTGGACGTAATCCATGAAATCCTTGATGACGCTGGTGATGGGGATATCGTAGATATCCAGCTCATCCCGCTCGATGAAGAACAGCAGCAGGTCGAAGGGCCCCTCGAACTGGGGAAGCTTGATTTTATAAGAGGAAGATTCGTTCACCGGCGGTCAGGCTTCTGTTTGATGATATTTTTCTGGTTAAGGATCCTGGCGTATCCATGACGGAAGATAGCGCACTTTCCGCAAATGTAGGGAAATATTCATATTCCGCTCAAAACTGTAAGGCGAAACCGATGCCGATCAGTTCTTTGAACTGTATTCTGGCTGTTTTTTTCAATACCACCTGGTCTCCTGTCACCGGATCGGTTTTCACCGATCCGTCAGCGTTTTTGGCGTAGGTGATAAATTTTATATCGTCATCATAAATCAATTCGGTGTCCAGGCTGGCGGTGATAAACTTGTTTACCTTGAGGCTGAACAGGGAGGTAAAATAAATATCGATGTTCTGCGGGTCACGCAGGTAGTTGGAATACAGGTCCAGACGTGCATTCCAGTTGATGTTTTTGACAATATCCTTATTGAACTGAAAGGAAACGTATGGACCGAACTGGTATTGCAGTTTTTTACCATGGCTGATAAGTGTGCGGGTGCTGTCGTGGTACAGGTAACGGGCGCTGTCCACGCCATAGGAACCCAGATCGGCCAGGCGCTGGTCGTTCACAATGACAAAGCGGGAGGTGATCGGTGACATGAAGATGGAAAAATAAGGCACCGGCTGATAGTTGAAGCCTATGGAAGCCAGCACGTAGGCAGGCGCCAGGAAATGGGAGACAATGGTGCTGTCATCGGGATACAGGTAGCCATTGGCAAACTGGCTGCGAAAACTCAGCATGGCGCTGTAGGACCAGTGTTTAGAGAACAGGTAGCCGTATTTGGAATCAATGTTGATCTTATCGTCACTTTTGCGCATCCCCAGGCTGGAGGTATTCAGGTATCCGAAGCCCAGATCGATGTTGTTGTCCCAGCTGTTACGCCCGTCGGCGTAATTGGCAAAGAAATTACCCTTGAAGCCCAAAGCGAGGGAGAAATTGTCCCCGCCAGCGGCCCAGTTTTGCAGGCTCCCCTGGCTGATATTGGTGGCGAAGAGACCTCCCTTTTTCCAATGTACGCTGTCTTTAGCGAGGTTAATGGGATGTCCGGTCTTCCCCTTTTTCAATTGCGTCAATACCTCCGCCGCGTTATAAGTATTCAGATTTTTAATCTCGGTGATGGTCCCATAGTTTTCAGGTGCTTTTTTTGTTGTCCTGATCGAATCCGGCATCTGATCCGAAGGGGTTTTAACCGTATCTGCGATGGGCGCTAAAGTGGTATCCCCCGTCTGCGCCTTCACCTGGAGGGTGGCAGACAACATCAATATCAGGATAAGCGTCCATTTAAACATATTTTAATCAAGGGTTTTTCAGTTGATAATAAGTTCCCGCCGGTTCGCGCGAAGATACGAAAATACCCTCCACAGCCTGGAAACAGGAACCGCCCGAAGGGGCTTTATCGGACCACAAGCGGCGGCTCGTGGAGGCGTTGACCTTCAGAAAATCAGAATTTATAGGAAAAGCCTACGCCAAGCATCTCCTGCAATTGCAGATGCGCCACTTCGCGGGTTCCGTCCTCGGTCGGAAATTTAACGTCATCGTCATAGATCATGTTCAAAGCGATGGTGGTGGCCAGGTATTTACTGATCTTCATGGTCAGCAAATTGGTCCAGTAGACATCTATGTTCTGCGGTTGATGTGCGTAATTGGAAAAAAGCTGCAACTGGCTGGTATAGTTGATCGATTTACTCAGGTCCTTATTGAAATTGGCGGATAAAAAGGCGCCGATCTCATTACGTACATGATCACCGGGCGTTACACCGTACATCCCTTTTGCAGAGAGTGAATCATCGCTTACAATGGTCCACCGCGAAGTAATGGGTGACAAAAATATGTCAAAATAGCTCGTGGCCTTATAGTCCATACCGAGGGACAAAAGCACGTAGGCCGGGGAGAAGAAGTTTGAGTTAAAGGTGCGTTCCCCCTTATCATTATACAGGTAGCCTTTGCTAAACTGGCTTTTGAAGTCAAATAAGGCGGAGTAATACCATTTCTTGTTGGCCGTTGCCTGCCGGCCGTATTTGGAAGTGAAATAGATGTGGTCATCGCTCTTACGCATGCCGGTACTGGTCGTTTTCATATAGCCGTAGGCCATATCCAGGATATTGTCCCAACTGTTTTTCCCCTTATTGTAAGAGGCGTAGCCATTCAGCAGACTGTTCAGCGCGAAGGAAGATTTATCACCGCCCGCCGCCCAGTGGGATAAAGCCGACTGGCTGAGATTGACACTGAAGATACCTCCGGTGCGCCATACATTATGCGATGTATCATCGATGGAGATTTTCTGATCAGCGGATTTTTTCAGGCTTTGAACGGTGTTGTCCTGTGCGAAGGACGCCGTAGCGGTGGAGAGTAAAAGGCAACAAATAACGATCGTTTTCATGCTTATAGCATTTAGGGTCATAAGAAAAATTTAGTTTGAAAACGCGCAAATACCATGCCCGTTCACCTCTGGCAGTGCCGGTGGTTCAAGTGGAAAAGGGGAATCTGGCGTGCGCCGGAGCCTTCGGTATAGCGGAGGGCCCAACACGCGCAGGGGGATAAACCCCATGACGGTCATGATAATGCCCGTCATGGGGTCATCTTCCGCGATGATAGCTGTATTTATAGACGGCAGTGGTAACTCCCGTCATTCCCGCAACAATTGTGTCCGGAAACACCTGACCGTTTCTTACCTCTTGAGCAGATCCCTGATCTCGGTCAGCAGCGTTACCTCAGCTGTGGGTGCGGGAGGTGCGGGCGCTTCTTCTTGTTTCTTTTGCAATTTAATAAAGCCCCTCATCACAATAAAAATGGAGAAGGAGATGATCAGGAACATAATAATGGCATTGATAAAATTGCCATAAGTAAGGGCGTTTTCAGGCTTGACCACTTTGCCCGCCGCGTCGAGCACGGCATGGGAAAAAATGACCTTTTTCTTGCTGAAGTCTATGCCTCCCGTGAAGGTACCGATAATGGGCATGATGATATCATTGACCAGGGAGGTAACCACCCTGCCGAAAGCGGCACCAATGACCACCGCGATGGCCAGATCAACGACATTGCCTTTCAGGGCAAAGGCTTTGAAATCTTTCATTAAAGACATGAGTGTAGGTTTTAATTGTTAGGAAGACTTAAGCGTTTGTACCTTAAAGTTAGCAGAATGACTTGCGAAATAAAAATAAAGTTTTGAGTCTTCGTCCAAATGGCCGGCCCCCAGCTGGCGCCCGGGAAAGGAATATCCGGATCCTGTGAAGATCAGACATGCGCCGGGGGCAGGTGCTCTTATGGGGGATTTAGCGCCCGGAGGATCCATATTCCACAAATGGAGCGCCCGGATGTAGATTTTCATCAATTACCCCTCTTCCTTTCTCAGGTAAACAGGTTTTGGATGAAGCACATAAAGGTCCAAAATACATTTTACCCTGGCCAGGCATTCCCGAATGAACATACGGAAGGCTACCGGCCCTTTTACATCCGCCGCGTTGAAGCCGGTGATCTCCATGCCCTGCTTTCTGCCGATGAACACCGCCCGCTCCGTATGGAACCGCTGGGAGATGACCACTACCTTCCGGCAGCCAAAGACACCACGGCAACGCCAGAGCGAGTCCCAGGTGCGATAGCCGTAATTGTCCGCGATGACCGCATCCGGTGGCACACCGGCAGCCATCAGGGTGATTTTCATTTCTTCCCCCTCGTTCAGGGATACGGGATGTCTTGATGCCCCGCTCACAATAAATCCGGATATCTTATGTTGCTTGTACAGCAGCTCCGCCGCCTCCATCCGGTACCGGAAATAGAGGTTGATGCCGCCCTGATGCGTCAACTTAGCCGTTCCCAGCACCAGCGCGGTTTCATGATAGGGAAGGGTATCGGTACCTTCATGCAGAAAAGGGGCGGCGTACCATTTAATTCCAAAATAACACCCTAGGATAACCACCAGGAGAAGGAGAACCAAAATTCCTGGTATGATTATTTGTAGCTGCATCGTTGCTTTTCTTTGAAATGGGGGCCAAATGGAAGACTGCGATCAGCGCATTCCATCAGCCTCATACAGACCAGGTGCGCGGGATAAACATGGCGATGCGCAGTCACGCGGTCCTTTTTTCACAAACATAAAAGTAACACAAAGGCAGGAAATTATCAGACCGGCCGGATTTGGGTAGGGCAGATTCAGGAAAAAATATATATTTGCACCCTGATACGGGATTTGGAGAAGATGGCCAGGAGGTCCGGTTAAGCGGGCCCAGGTATTCCCCGTATCGGTAAGGGGGGTTTAGCTCAGCTGGCTAGAGCGTTTGCATGGCATGCAAAAGGTCACCGGTTCGACTCCGGTAATCTCCACCAGGATTAATCTCCACACAGAAAAGCCGTCCATGGCCATGGACGGCTTTTCTGTGTTATGCGCTTTTCTTTCCGTATCATCCTGTTCCTTTTCTGCTCCTGGACGAAATGGCAAAAAATGCTGTAAACATGAAAGAAACTGGTTGCACAAGAGAAGGATGCGGTTGCCGGACTTTATACAAAGACATTATCTGAAGACGAGGGCGTTCAGGGCTTCGATCAGTTCTCCGGTGTTCAGTGGCTTTTTCAGGATGGCTTCGACAAGGTGATTGGCGTGGCTCCGGCTGAGATCCCCATGGTCCAGGGAGGAGGAAACGATAAATATCTTTGACTTTTTCTGAATGTCGTCGGATAATTCTTCAAAATGATCCAGGAAATCGAATCCGTCCAGTTCGGGCATCTGGATGTCCAGTAAAATAATCGTCTGCGGATAAATCCTGCCGGTCTTCTTAAAGGTACTCAGGTATTCCAGGGCCTGGATTACATTCGTGAAGGAGGTTACTTCATCCGAAATTTTCTGAATTTTGATCAGTTTTTCATGAAAGAACAAATCAATCTCATTGTCGTCTATCAATATAAAATGGAATGGTTTATTTTGGTCCTTTTGCATTTTGGCTGGGTATGGTAATGACGAATCGTGTTCCTTTTCCATAAATGGAGGAAACGGTGATGGTGCCCCCTATACGGGTCAGGGCCTCCTTTACGATATAAAGTCCAATGCCGGTTCCGGGTTTATTATTGGATTTGGTGCGGAAAAACATTTTGAAAATGCTGTTAAGGTGTTCGCTTAATATGCCGATGCCATTGTCTTCGATGGTGAGCGTGGCGCTGTGGGTATTGGAAGTCACCTGCAGGATCACCATGGGGTCCTCTATATCGGGCTTTTGATATTTTATGGCGTTAGAGATCAGGTTATTCAAAATAACGCTGATCCTGAATACGTCCCCATAAAAAACACCCTGCTGGTCGACATCCACCTGGAACTGCATGTCGGAATGCTGGCGCTTGCATTCCTCTATGCAATCCTGGACGAGCGCGTTAAAATCTATCTGCTCATAATCGGGTTGCAGTTTTGCATTCTTATAATATTCGATCAGCTTTTGTATGAATCCGTCGGTACGCAGGATGCTGTTCTCGATCATTTTCATATAGCCGTTGGGATCCGTAACGGAATGATCCAGTTTAGACAGGTTGATGATGCCCAGTACGGACATCAGCGGCGATCGGAGATCATGAGAGGCGCTGTAGATGAACCGGCTGAGCTCGTCGTTGGTTTTCTGAAGCTCCTCCACCTTATTTTCCAGTTCTTTTTTGGTGATATAGATCTCGTAAGCGTTGCTGATGGTATTCTGCAACTCAAAATCATCCCACGGCTTACGGATGAACCGGTATATCTGCCCTTTATTAATGGCGTCGATGAGCGCCTCGACATCGGTATAGCCGGTCAGCAGTATTCTGATGGGATCAGGATAATTCTCTTTGATGGCATTGAAGAATTCGACGCCTGTGGTACCCGGCATCCGCTGGTCAGCGATAATGATATGCAAGGGGATGCTTTGCAGGGTCTTTCTCGCCTCCAGGGTACCTGTAGCAGTATAAATTTCGTAAACACGCCTGAAATTCGCCCGGAAGGCGTTCAGGTTGTTCACCTCATCATCTATATAGAGGATGCGTATTCTTTCGTTTTCCATAGTCGGTGTCGTTTTGATTGGGCATTTCAGGACTTCGGTGATGTTTCCATGTCGGCGGGAGCATCTTGCTTGGAAGCCCGCTGCTTTAGAGGTAAAGTTATAACAAATTCCGTTCCTCCGCCCTCCCTGGGAAATGCCTCTATCTTGCCGTGATGCTTTTCGATGATGCTGTAGGCGATTGATAGTCCGAGCCCGGTGCCTTCCCCTACATCCTTGGTGGTAAAGAAAGGATCAAAGATCTTTCCTTTTACGGCAGCCGGGATGCCCGGCCCCGTGTCGGCGATGCGAAGGACGACGTTCCCATGCTGTTTTTCCGTAGTGATGATTATTCTTTCCTCGTCCTCCTCCGTGGTCCCTTTGGATTTAATTGCCTGGATGGCGTTGACCAGCACATTCATGAATACCTGATTCAGCTTTCCGGGAAAACAATCTACTCTGGGCAGGGAAGCGTAATCCTTGACAATGGTAAGGTTCTGGGGAACACTGTTGGCAAGCAGCATCAGTGTCGTGTCAATGCCTTCGTGAATGTCGGCCTCTTTGAGTTCGCTTTCATCCACGCGGCTGAAAGTGCGCAGGCCCTTGACGATTTCCGCTGTCCTGTTGGCACCGTCATTAATACCCGAAAGAAGCGTTTCGATCTCATGCACGATGTATTCAAATTCGATCTCTTCCCTGAAACTGTGGATGTCTTTCAGTTTATTCTGGATATTTTCTGTGTTGAGCTCATCATATTTTCTGACCAGTTCCAGGACATCGTGAATATCGAGCTGCAGCGGCTTGATGTTTGATTTGACAAAGTTAATGGGGTTGTTGATCTCATGGGCGATGCCTGCGGTAAGCTGGCCGAGAGAAGCCATTTTTTCGGCGTCTACCAGCTGGCTTTGCGTTTCTTTCAGATCCTTCAGCGTCCTTTTCAGCTCCTTATTGATCTGCTGTAACTTAAAGGTACGTTCGTTGATCTTGGATTCCAGGATGATATTCTGTTCCTGGACGAACTGTTCCTTTTCCCTGGACACCTGGAGCGCTTTGGCCTGGGATATTTCCTTTTCCCGCTTGAGGACATTGATCCTGTCGGCCAGAGCAAAGGAAAGCAGGGCGATTTCGATAGAGGATCCTATCAACAGGATGTTGCTCGTAATGAAGTTGTAGGATATGAGCCCGAAATCCTTGATGACGTAAAGGATGATACTGGCGATGAAGAATGACCAGGCGATCAGAAAGAACTTGGCGGGCCGGAATCCTTCCGCCGCGAATTTGATCCCTACGCCCAGAAACGCGAAGCTGCCGGTAAAAGCGATAACGTCTATGAGGATGTAGCTGAGGTCGTACAGGCCAAAAAGAGTCAGCAAGATGGTCAGGATATAGAGCAGGATGAAGCCGATCAGCACCTTGTCAAAAATAGGCAGCTTTTCCTTGGTATGCAGGAATACACGTAGAAAAACCGCAGCACCGATTCCAGACAAGGCACCCACCCAGTTGATGCTTTGCAGCGTAATCAGCGGAGAGTTATTCCAAAGGAAGCGGTAGCCATAGCCTTCCAGACAGAATTGAGCAAAGCCAATAAAGAATATATAGCCGATATAATACAGGTAGCTTTCGTCCCTGACCGAGAAATAAATGAAAAAGTTGTAAAAGAACATGATCAGGATGATGCCCAGGTAGATGCCAAAAACGAGCCTGTCCCGGTTAATGGATTCCATGATATTGTCTATGGTGCCTACATATAGGGGCGCGACGATCTGTCCGATGCTCTTGATGCGGATATACATGGTACGCGACGTATAAGGAGGAATGGGAACCTCGAAAAGATTATTCTGGTCCTTGAATTTGTGCTGGGATATCGGTATGAGATTTCCGCCCTTGAAAAAGGTATAGTTCCCGTTGTTGTCCACGGGATAATACAGGGTCACATAATTGAGATTGGATTTCTTAAGATTAATGAGTAATTGCTGTTCATTGGTGTTATTGAAAAGTGTGAATTTTAGCCAGATGACGGCGGGAGAAACGCTTAGGTTTGGTATGGTATTGTTAGGGGCATGGAACGCTGTGAGGGACCTGATCTTGTTAAAAGGAAGTGTTTTGCTGACATCGCTAAAAACCTGGATCTCGTTATTTTTGAGTAAGACAGTGTTTTCGTTGGTAATATAAGTGGTATCGCCCGTGGCAAACGCAAGCATTGGTAGTGAGAGAAGCGCTATAAAGAGAATAAATTTCATATATATGATTACGGTAATTCAACCGGAGATTTAATGATGTCATCACTGTCAATGTGAAGATCATAGCTAACTTCTATCTCTCCTTTGGGGCCTCTTTCCAGCCGCTGTTGTATCGGATTCTCCCGAAAAGCGCGAATCTTTTCCCTGTTCTCCTCCGTCGCACCGGCTACTTCCACCGGATCGTCGATGATCAGCGCCGTGGCGACCAGATCTTCTTTCGGATAGTAGAAGATTCCATTGACCCCCAGGCTTCTGAGCACCCTGAAACCCACGCGCTGGCAATTTCTCAAACTCGCCGGGGAGGCAAAGGCGAAAAGCGACCCCATGTTTAGTTTGTCGATCACCGCCATACAGGTCCGTCCTAAAATGATGCTGCCGATGCCGTAACCTGCCACCTCGCGGGAATTCCATGCGCCGCAAAACTCGCCGGTACGATGGAGTCCCTTTTCCCTGACGATTTTATAAATGTTCGTATCCAGGTCATTGATGGCCGTTTCTATGGGAAGGGGTACTGTTCCGCTGCACAATTGGATACGGGCCCCGCCCAGCGGCCGGTGATCCTCCGCTGACTCCACTGAAATAATATAGCTAAATGGTTCATGCATCCAGTCTATATTTGCGGATGTTACCTGGGTAACACCATAAGCCTCCAATACTTTGCGGTGACCTTCTACATAACGCAGACACTGGTCAGGATGCTTGTCTGCTCTGTATACCCTTATATTAACCTGTATCAAACCTTTATGTCCTTTATTTATTCGCCTTCGTCCTTAATGATGTCGTCCATGTCAACATAAAACCTTCCTGACGGTTGGTTTTCTCCTAAGGTAATCTTTCTCGTTATTTCAGCTATGGCAGCCCCCCCCAGGGCCACGGCGGAAGCTAACTGCGGCCAGGTGGAAATCGTTTTGCCAATCTCTGAAAGCGAATCTTTCATTCTTTGTGACACACTGTCAGCTCCGGCGATCTTCAGGGATAAATGTACGCGTAATTTAGGATCATTCATTATTTCCGGAGAAATCTCCTCCTCGCTGACGATACCGTGAAAAAGCGGGCGGTCCGGCTCCAGGTCAAAACGCTCAATATCTATCATGCCACGGTCACTGGTGTCCATCAATACAGGGATCCCTGCTGTCCTGGCCTTGCGCCGGCAAAGGAGCTTGATATCGAGGCTGTCACATTCGTCGACCAGCAAATCAAGGGTGCCATCCTGGTGAAGGAAGTTGTCAATATTGTCAGGAGTAATGCCTTCGTGAAAGCAGGTGACCTTTAGAAAGGGGTCGATTTCGGCTATTTCCCTGGCAACAATCACGGTTTTCGGCAGCCCGAGATTATGCACCCCGGTTCGGATACGGTTCATATTGCTTAGTTCAAGCGTGTCAAAATCGGCGATGCGCAGTTCCCCAAAGGCGCGTTCCATCGCCAGGGACATTGTTACTGACTGGCCCACCGATAAGCCGATTACACCAATCTTCCTGGTTGCCAGGAGATCACGTTCTTCCCGGGTGATTTTATACAGGTTCCGGTTTGTCCGTATCTCGGCAAATTCCTGCTCACCCAGAATATGCACGAGCCGCTTATTCCAGGGATAATAGACCCAGAGGCCATATTTATCCTCCGGAACGCCGTCCAGATACTGCACTACCTCCTCTTCAAGGGCTGCTCTACCAAGCCGCTCGCTGGGATGGCGCAGTTTGATCAATTCGGTCAATTGGCCGTGGATGGCATCATGGACCTGGGTAGAAGGGTTTTCTTTTAGCAGCAAGGTAAGTGCCCCTATATCGGTCTCGTCTCCAGCCCTGAAAAAAGCGGGATGGATATCAGAGGCTTTGGTAGGAGGAGAGAAGGGCTTGATCATAAAACTTTGTAACGGTCCATTCATGATTTATCTGACTTTTTTACACTAATTTATACAAAATATATATATTTCAGTTAATTTTAACCTGGCTTACGGCAAACGGTACGTTTATTGTGTAAAACGGACGCAAATTAAAAAGAACCAGCTGCTTTACTCTAAAAATTAGCTATGGCAGAGAAAGAGACAAGGTGTAAGGTACTTTATCTGGACGATGAGGTGAACAACTTGCGGGCATTTAGGGCTAATTTCAGACGTACTTATGAGGTATTCACCACGGACTCGGTTCAGGAGGCAAGGCAGATATTGGAAAACAATGAGATTCATGTGATTATTTCCGACCAGCGAATGCCGGAAATGCGGGGAATTGAGTTCTTTGAGAGCATTCTGAAAGAGTTCCCTGAGCCCATCCGCATGCTGCTGACCGGCTATGCGGATATTAACGCGGTCATAGGAGCCATCAATAAGGGTCAGGTTTACAAATACTTCTCCAAACCCTGGGATCAAAACGATCTTCAGGAAAACATTGACAAGGCCTACGAATTGTATAAACTGCGGAAAGAAAACCATGAACTGACCGATAAACTCATGGATGTCAATCATAAGCTTGAATTTTTACTTCGCCAGAAATTGCTTTCCTAAATCCAGTTATAGTATTTACTTCCTGAAATCCCGCGAACCCTTTGACCCTGGATTCACCTGTCTCCAGATCTAATATGCCTTAGGAGCCACAATTTTTCTGCAGATGTATTTCCCAAGATTATAATCCTTCAACGTTTACGAACTATTATTGGGTACTGGCGAAACACATGCATTTCGCTATTTTCCTCGTTTTATTTTTGCCCTGTGCAAGTTGGAACTTGTGTTTAAACTCTAAAAGGTCGTGTCATGTATGAAGGATCTACGTGATACAACTTGTTGGGGTGCTTGTTCAATAGTTTTGATCTTAAAGGATCATAAAAGATCGCCGAATGGTAACGGTAAAAGTGGACTAGAACAGCGAATTGAACTGCTAAAAGTTATTTTCTTCACAATAAGGAAGAGTTGGGAAGATTCAATTATTCATAAGAATGTCAATGTTCGGTCGGCTAACATTTATGAACCTTTTATAAACATAGTTATTTTAGCCAAATATGTTAATTGGACATTGAACCAAATTTAATTCAAGGGAACAATTCTTTTAAACAGCTAATTAAAGAACGAAGAGTGCCAATTCCTGCCAAACCAGGCAGTGAAAGAAACGAAGATTATGAATAAGAGCGTTGCGGTGTTGGTAATATTTTCATGGCAAATGAACCTCTTTCCGGTAAACGGTGTGTGAAGGTAACAGCATACAAAAGAAAACAGATTGGGCTCAGTTTATTAAAGAATTAGCAAACATTCATTATCCTAAAGCCGAAAGAATAAGATTAGTTATATACAACTACGGAACTCATAAGGCAGCAGCATTATATGAAGCATTTACACCGGAAGAAGCAAAGAGTATCGAGGATAGATTTGAATTTCATTTATATTCTAAACATGGATCATGGCTAAATATGGAGGAAATTGAACTGCATGTGCTAATGGGCAAGTGCCTGAACGGAAGGATTGATTCTATGGACGTGGTAAAATCAGAATTAAAAGCATGGCAAGGCCGTAGAAATAATAAAAATTGTACAATAAATTGGCAATTCAAAACAAAAGACGCACGGATAAAATTGAAAAGATTATGTCCATCAATTAAAGATGATGATACGTCAAACTAATTGTGACAGGGCACTAGTTTTATACATTAAATATACGCGATGAGAAAAGTTAACAGGTATTTCCAACAGTTTCAAATACTGACAGCTCTGAGGTTGATTCTGTTTGGCTTTTTCAAAAAAATGCTTAATCCTAAGGCGATCATTACATATTCTCAATTTGGGGAGGATCAATATATTCAAACCTTACTGAATAGTATTCAGAAAGGATTCTATTTAGATATTGGTTGCAATCATCCTATACGCTTTTCTAATACATTTGGGCTATATTGTACTGGTTGGCGAGGTATCTGTGTCGATGCTAATCAGAACTTAATAAGAGAATTCAGCAAAGTCCGTAAGCGGGACAAAACCATATATGCGGCTGTTTCAGATGAAGAAATAGAAATGGATTTCTATGAAAGTACTCTGGATTTGGCCAGTACACTGAATTCATCTTTCGTGGAAGGTGAATGGATGGAACGAAATTATGAATTAAAGGAGAAACGTAGAATGAAAACAGTGACTTTAAATACAATCCTGACGGATTTTTTTAAAGCTAACCAGAACCAGGCTCCTCAAAGGATTGATTTGCTTTGTATTGATGTTGAGGGGCATGATTTTAATGTTTTAAAGTCCATAGATATTGAAAAGTATAGACCTTCGCTCATTGTTATAGAAATGCATGGATTCAATAAGATAAAACCCAATGAAAATGAGATATATCAGTATATGAATAAACACAATTATGAATTAGCCGGATACCATATTATCAATGGCTTTTTTATTGCAAGGGGATTTTCTGGCCCTGTATAATAGATTAAATTAAAGGTTACTTTTTATTGAATTAGGCTCCTTTATAAGCTCAAGATAAAATGCATATAGAAACGGGTGGCTCGATGATATTTACCAGAGAAGAAGGGTGGAAAGAGATCAAAGTAGGCAGGATATTCAAATCAGGGGATTGTATTAGAAATGACGGAAAGCTAGGTTGGATAACGCACTCCAGTATATGCCCCATCTGGGAGATTGTAGGGCATTCCGTGAGCGGATGGAGAATTTGATTGATACCTATGGAGCAAGCGCGGAACAATTAGTCTTTATATCTGATGGGGCCATCTGGAGAAAAGATGCCTATTCAGGAGCCGTATCCATACTAGATTATTTTAATGAGGCAGAACATTTGTATGAATTTGTAAATGCCTATTTTAAGAACAAAGAACAGAGGGAAGTTCTGGGGGTAAACAGCAGGAAAGTCTGCTATTGAAAGGCAAGGCGAAAGAAATGATAAAAAATATCGAAACATTGGGAGGAGAGAAAAACGAGGCGGCAGGCAAATTAATTGATTATTACAGCGCCAATCAGGATCGGATGGATTATCACGGATAGAAGGAGATCGGCTGCGGCATGATCGGACCCGGGGCTATAGAATCAGCCCATCGGGCAGTCGTACAAAAACGAATGAAACTGGTGCGCCAAAGATGCACTAGGAAGGGCGCGCAAAATATCCTCAATCTTAGGCTAGCCTATATGAATGAACAATGGTGCAGAATTATTCGCTTGACTAAAACTGAGTTTGCCTCAATTGCTGCTTAATGTGAAGAATTGAAATGTACCTAATAGTTTACCTGATTTAGGATCTTTAATTATTTAATTTATATTTAATATTTTATAAATAGAAAATGTTTTTGTCAATATACTTCTAAGATTTCAAATCAGCAATAACTATGAGAGTTATAAAAGTAATATTTAGAATAGCTTCTTTTAGAGAACTGAGACCGATTCATTGGGCTATTATCTTTACTGCATTTATTATTATTAATATCCCTGCTATTAGGCATGACGATGGGAATTCAAATGCGTATTCATGGTTGGCT
>DASULB010000211.1:0-7667 GCA_036278455.1 Chitinophagaceae bacterium
ATCCATGACAGCTCTGCTGCCTTATTGCCTTTTGTATATACGGCGAATGAGCCCTTTTTGCTGCTTTCCTCGGGAACCTGGAACATTACACTGGATCCTTTTTTTGAAGGGGATCTTACCGAAGCGGATTATGGCAGGGACTGTTTGTATTACCTGTTGGAGAAAAAGCGCCGGGTAGCCGCTTCCAGGCTTTTCCTTGGAAATGAATACCAGCACCAGGTGAAAAAACTCGAAGCATATTTTCAGAAGCCTGATGGTTATTATCTGGAGGTATTGCCAACGGAGGGCTTATTTGAACAGGCGATGGCCACACAGGGGCCCGAAGCGGTGTTTTATCCGGAAACAATGGGGGGCACCGGTCCTTTCCCGGAATTGCGGGGAACGCCACCTGACCTTTCACAATTCAGCTCCTTTGAGGAGGCTTATCATAAGCTGATGCTTGATTTGACTTATTTACAGAAGGTGTCTATTGAACTGTTATGCAGGGATAAGCCTGTAAGGCGGCTTTATGTCAGCGGTGGTTTTGTGCAAAGCCGGGTATTTATGGAAGTGTTGAGCGCCTTTTTACCAGGGTGGAGCATCTTTATTGCGGAAAATAAACGCGCATCTGCATTGGGCGCTGCAGTGACCATGCACGATTTATGGCAGGCGGCGCCGGTCTCAGAAAAGATCAGCCCGATCATCCTTTTTCAACCTTCTTTACACATAGCGATTGCAAAATACCATTCCTTTTTTGAGCCGCGGCAATAGATCCGGCAATCATGCATTAAAATCATTTCTTTTATGGGAGTAATTATCGGTGTAATTTATCATTTTATCGGCGGTGCTGCTGCGGGCAGTTTTTACATGCCTTTCATGAAGGTCAGGAAATGGGCCTGGGAAAGCATGTGGATCATAGGCGGCTTGCTTTCCTGGCTGATTGTGCCGCCCCTGGCGGCCTGGCTGACAGTTCCCGGCTTTGCCGATATTATCCGGTCCACAGATGTGAGTACTTTATGGTGGACTTATTTCATGGGGGTACTTTGGGGGATAGGGGGGCTTACTTACGGATTGGGGATCCGGTATCTGGGAATGTCCCTGGGAAACTCTGTAATTCTTGGCCTTACTGCGGCTTTAGGAGCACTTTTGCCCGCCGTATATTATGATTTTTCCTACCATCCGGGGAAAGTCACCTTTACCGAGTTATGGAACAACAACTGGGGGCATTATGTACTGATCGGAGTAGTGATCTGTTTGCTTGGAATCGCGATTTCCGGCTGGGCGGGCATGATGAAAGACAAGGATCTGTCAAAAAAGAGAAAAGAAGCCGGGACCGATAAGAACAGCGTTGAATTCAAGATCGTGACCGGATTGATCGTAGCGGTGATTTCAGGTGTGCTCAGCGCTTGTTTTAATTATGGGATAGAGGCAGGGACTCCCATGGCGCAGGTAGCGGTGGAAAGAGGCGTAAACCCCTTGTTTCAGAACAATGTGATCTTCGTGGTCTTGTTGTGGGGTGGTCTGACGACCAATTTTATCTGGTGCGTATTTTTAAATATACGAAACAAGAGTTACGGGGACTATACCGATAAGAAAACACCTTTGCTGTCCAATTACCTTTTGAGCGCACTGGCCGGCACGATCTGGTTTCTGCAATTTTTCTTCTATGGCATGGGCGAAAGCAAATTGGGCAATGGCGCCAGTTCCTGGATACTCCACATGGCCTTTATTATTTTGATCGCCAATATCTGGGGATTGACCTTGAAGGAATGGAAGGGGGTCAGTAAAAAAACTGTTCTTACCATCACTGTGGGGATCGCTGCCATACTGGTCTCCATTATTTTTGTCGGCCTTGGCAATGGATTGAAGCCATAGGGGTTCCCGATGAGAGGACGAGAAAAATGAACGGGGAGTTGCCGGTAATAATTTGTGCGTGACGACGAAGTCCTCTGGATCATTTTTGGTAATATCTCACGAAAGAAACAGCAGAACAGGCAATTAAAATTTGCAGGGGTGCTATCACCCCTGTTTCTTTCTTATGCCGTGTTGTTTTAATTTCGCGGGAATCAGTTTAAAACAGTTTTCATGGAATACAGAACGCTTGGAAATACCGAATTGAAAATTTCGGCGATCACTTTCGGTGCCTGGGCCATAGGCGGTTGGCGATGGGGCGGAACCGATGAAAAAGCAGCTGTGGAGGCTATCCATGCTGGGCTAGACGAAGGCATGAGCACCATTGATACCGCTCCCATCTATGGCTATGGATTGAGTGAGCAAATGATCGGGAAGGCACTTAAAGGCAGGCGCAGGGAGGACATCCAGCTGTTTACAAAATTCGGACTTCGTTGGGATTTACCAAAGGGTGAACTTTATTTCAAGGATACTGAAGCGAAAGGGAAGGTGATTGAAGTATATAAGTACGCAGGGAAACAGAGTGTGATAGCGGAATGTGAACAAAGTTTGAAACGATTAAATACAGATTATATTGACCTGTTTCAAATTCACTGGCCGGATACAGTCACACCTATAGAGGAGACGATGGAGGCCCTGGTGATCTTAAAGCAGCAGGGTAAGATTCGCGAAGCGGGTGTTTGCAATTACACGACAGCACAAATGGACACAGCCGAACAGATCATCCCGCTTGCAAGCAACCAGATTCCCTATAGCATGCTGCTGCGCAGCGCCGAAGAGGATGTCATTCCCTATTGCCTGAGCCGTCAAAAAGGAATCCTGGCATACAGTTCGATGCAAAGAGGCGTACTCACCGGAAAATTCTCACCGGATCATCAATTCAAAGATGGGGATCACCGGTCCGGAAGGCGTTTTTACCGGCCGGAGAATATCAAAAGGATCAACACTTTTTTAGAAAAGATAAAACCTATTGCGGATGATCACGGGGCAGCTGTCTCGCAATTGGTTTTGCGCTGGACCATTGACCAGCCAGGAATCACCGTCGCACTGGCCGGGGCACGTAACCCGGCCCAGGCCGTTCAAAATGCCAGGGCATCAGCATTGAAATTATCGGGAGAGGAGATGCAGCAGATCAATGCCGCACTGGCGCAATTGGAGTTGGTAGCTTGATGATACGGGCGGTACAGGTGTCAGGCCTGTTCGCGCAGATCTATTTTTTGATCCTGATCAGGTAAGACAGGCCAATGTTCATACCGGTATAGTCAATACTTCCTTTTTTTAAAGTACCGTTGAGTGAACTGATCATTAACTTTACCTGCATTTGATTATTTTCTGCAATGACGAAGTTGCTGTCCTGTATTGTGGTGCTTCCATCGGCCCTGTGGCGGCTGAGAAGCCTTCCTATTAAAGCATCCAGGGGAATATGAAGATTGTCTTGCCTATCCAGTTGTATGGTAACCGTTAAATGCGCACGCGACTTGTCAAAGGTAATGGATGCGGAATGCTTTCCCAACTGATAGTTTTCCTTACCTTGAACGTGATAGGTACGGCTGATCAAGTAATCATAACCTGTTATGTTGATCGTCTTGTTGTCCTCCCGGTAGAGGCTTATATACAACGGGCCGGTGGCTGAATCCGATATAAAATATACAGGCTCTATGCCAACGCTATTCAAAACAGTGTCCGTGAAGGCATAGGTCTTCATGGAGGCTGGCAGTTGATCCAGGTCTTTGTTGAAAAAAGGTTGCACAGCGCTTTTGCCATAGGTAGCGTACAGGTATTGAACGATGGAGGTAATTTTATGGCTATCGTGGGGATTCGGCTGACCGTTGACCGTAATGATCTTGCCATCCTTCAGCAGATGCTGCTCCTGTAGTAAATGTGTGAGGCGATTTTGCTGACTTTTTATACAGATCGGGGTCATGATGACCAGCACGATGACGATGACAACGATCAGGGAAGATGGAATGATTTTTATGTTTTCGCCCGAAGTGCTGATGAAATACGCTGCAGTGAACACGAGCCAGATACCGATCGTGGCCACCCAAAAGCGTTCTTCGGTAAAGCCATAATTTTTGATGCGCGTACCGATGGCGATAAATAAAAGGGCCAGCAGTGGAAGCAGTATCCAATAAAATGCCTTGCTGTAAAGGGTGATCCATTTGTTTTTGGAAATGTTTCTTACCGGGAATACCAATAGTAGCGACAGGATGCCGAAAACAGCAAATGCAATGAGGAGATTGGCGACCCATCCCCTTGGGAGATCCCATTGGGCCAGGATTTTCAATTCGTAGGCCAGCAAAATGATTACGTAAATGCTCAGCAGTGGTATCAGTACAAACTGGGTGAATATCTTAAGCCCCGCGGGGTAAAGATCTTCCTTATCCAGTGACAAAGGATCTTTCGGAATGCCTGCCAGAAAAAAGCAGGTATTAAAGGCCCCTGCAATCAGCAGCCATACGCTAAAATAGGTGTTGTTGTTTATCGCTATATCGAAAAGATTGGTCAGGGCCATCATCGCAGCGCAGATTCCTGCAAATATGACGGCAGAATATAAAACAGCCGTAAGGAACCTGAGGAACAGGGACTTGTTGTAGTGCCAGAAGCCGTTGATATGCCCCTTCCCATGAAAGGGAGCACAGGCTACCAGTAAATGACCTAAAGCCGCCAACAGAATGAAACGGTACCAGTCCGTTGGAAGTAACTTGTCGGGAAAAGAAAAGAAATAGGCTGTGGTCAACAGCAATAACACAATCCTTGATCCCATCAGGTACCCTTTTCTTTTGGAGACCGTCTCCATGAAGGTACTGATGGCGATGGCGAAGAGCATCCCGATTTCACAGCAAAGGATGACTTTAATCCAGAAAGGATGACTCCAGGGATCGGTCAGGTGGGCTTCTAAAATGGCTGCATAAGTACCTGTAAAGGCGTATAGCATCGCCAGAGGAAAGCGCGTGAGAACATTTGTGAAATTCACCAAAAGGGAATGCAGGAAGGGAAAGGGAAATTTCATCTAGGGGTTTTGTCAAAGATATTCAAATTCTTCCTTTTCCGGAAGGTCATAGGGGAGACTTTTTGGTCGGTCGTTGCGGCACCGCAACAACAAACTTTCCACTATTCATAACCGCGATATCGTAGTGAACCGGTCATAGACATTTTATACCCATTATTTTATTATTTCGTTGCGTGAGGTCTTCAATATGTTTTTCTATCTTTATGGCGAAGACAATAGAAAAATCTGAATGTGCTGTGAGATATTCTCGAATTTGATGATGATGGCCTGTAGCCATATCGTTAACCAATGTTTTGATGAAACAATTGATCCGCTTATTGCCTGGAATTTTAGCTCTCCTGCTGGCTATTTCCGCTTGTACCCCTTCCCGAAAATTGGCATCTACTACTACGCTGCAAAAGTCACCTGTTGCTGATTACCTGCAGGCACTGTTAAGATTTGAGCCCTGGGCTGAATCGGTATGGAAAGATGATCCCAAAATTCCACATTCAGGGTATTTTGGTGATGGGGCTTCTACCGGCAACGGTGGGATTCGCGGCACTTGTGGTGTGGCATTGGCGTACGCGGTACTTGTCCGTGCCTTTCCAAAAGCTCCTGAGCGGCAGCACCGCCTTAAAAGAGTCGAAATGGCTTTGCGATACGCTGAAGAAACCCACCAGGGTGGGTTGGATTCATCGGTGACGGTAGATGGAAAGAAATGGGGTGTCCTTTCCTCTTTTCCCATCAATGATCCCAAAGGCTGGCAGAGCTCCCTGTGGGCAGCTTCCATGGGATTTGCAGCGGCGCTGCTGGAGGATCAGCTTGATCCCGCGGTTGTAAAAGGATGTAAGCGGGTGGTGGCGGAAGAGGCGGATTGGTTGATAAAAAAGTCGCCGGCTTCCGGATATAAATTTGATACCAAGGCAGAGGAAAATGCCTGGCAGTCAAATATCGTTACCCTGGCCGCGGCGTGGATGCCCCACGATCCCAGAGCAAAGAAGTGGCTGCGAATGGCCAAATCCTATTTGGTGAATACCTATACTGTTCCGGCTGATACATCCGGGGCCTTGAAGAAATGGATCACTACCCAAACCTTATTTCCCAGTTTTGCCCTGGAAAACCATGGTTTTTATCACCCGGACTATCAGATGGTAGCAGGCATGTCTCTGGGGGACTCCTATCTGATGGCCAGCATGTTGAATCCTAAAGTAGCCAAAGAGATTAAACCGTTTGCTGAACATAACGTGGTTCATGTATGGCAATTCCTGAAAGGTATCATCCTGGATTCCGGGGAACTGGCCTTTCCTTCGGGCCTGGACTGGTCGCTTCATTCGTTCGAGCATGTGTCCTATCTGGCGTGGATGGCAAGGCATTTCAAAGAACCGCAGGCAGCGTGGGCGGAGCCCAGGTTGACCAAACAGATACTGTATCGTCAGGCGGTAAACGGTGATGGGAGGTTTGTCGGGGAAAGTTGTCCTGATGGCTTCTACCGGGAAGCCGTGGAGGCGAGGCGCATCGCAGTTGCTTATTTGCAAGACCAGATAGCCGGGTATCCTGCGGTAAAAGGGGCGAAGCCCCCTGATTTTGTGAAACATTACGCGGGTGTCGGATTGATTATCCAACGTTCTGACAACACACTCACTACGGTGAGTTACGGTCCAAAGACGATGGCCCTGGTTTATCCGTTAAACGGTTTAAACGCCGGTCAGCGGTTTATAATTTCCCCAAACACGTCTACTTTGATTGGAGGCAGCGGAAATACCAGGCTTATAAACTTCAAAAAGACAAGGAAGGGTTTCTACGCCGAGCTTAAACTGCACAGCCGGCAGGGAAGAAAATCACGCATGATCGTAGAAAGTACGCCGGATGCGGTGGTATTCCTGGAAATACCATCCGATAGTTCAACATTACCTTTGGGAGAATGGTTGCTGACTGCCGTTGAAAATGACCCGCTCACGGGTGGGCAAAGAACCCTGTTGTGGAAAGATCATTCAATGACCATCAAAGGACGCTCCGGAGAAGCCACTGCATCCATTTCATCAGGTTGGATCAATGTGGATAACTGGATGGGATTCGTAGTGCCGTCCGGCGGCAATCTGATGTACCGCGCCGCGGCGAAATATAATCGAAATGGCGCCGCGGAGGATGATGTGCTGTTTAAACCTGATGCGCCCCACCAGCCGAGGGCCGTTATCGTCCTCCCCGGCCAGGATGCCGCCACGACGGCAAAAGTCATGAAGCGTGTAAAGTGGAAACTAACCCGGAAGAAATGCAAATTATTTTTTAATTTACCCACCGGTAAAAAAATAAGGATAACGGTTCCCCTGTCAACATCTTTTTGAAAACTAAGCCGATTGGTCGCGCAGTGGTATCCATTGGTCCACAATGAGAGTCGATGACAAAAACCAATATGCGTGAGCGTGACAGCATCTTTACCGGGAATAACCAAACTTTATTATGAATCTGTAACCAGTCTAGCGATGAAAAATAGTTTAATAGTATTTTTTGCGGTGCTTTTTTCGATGCCGGTGTGGGCACAAAAGAAAGCCCGAACAGTGAAGAAGCTACCGGTGAATGCTTATTGGAATACCCGTCTAAAGATCGTTCCTTTCCGGTTTCCGCCACCGCCTGTAGGCTATAAACCCCGGTACAAAGACCTTGACGGTGACGGGGATCCGGATATCCTGATGGCCATTACAACAGACAGCATCCCGGTGATGTGGATCGATGATGATGATGACATGAAAACAGGCGATGTAGAAGGCGACACGCATGGCGATTGCCT
>DASULB010000212.1:0-11282 GCA_036278455.1 Chitinophagaceae bacterium
AAATCTAACTGGTCAATCATTTAGCTTAAATTGTTCAAACCTGTTTGACGTTTAATCATGGCGAATTCGCCATAATTAAAATTGGGGGTGTACACACCTTCCCAAATGTCTAAAAACGCTCCGGTATCTATTTCGCAACCAATCAGAAATAAAAAAGTCGCCATCAAGGGCAGATTGAATGCAATCATTACGCCGCATTGTTACAGTGCTTGATTTCAAACTGATAACCTCACCAGCCTTTCCATAATGGCTTTATTGTCCTTTAAATTCCGGTGCTCTTTTCTCCATGAAAGCTTTCATCCCTTCCTTCTGGTCCAGCGAGGAAAAAAGCAGGTAAAAATTCTTCCTTTCAAGACGCAGCCCTTCCTCCAAAGATGTTTCATGAGCATTTAACACGGATTCTTTGGCCATTTGCACGGCAATGGGTGGCATCTCTCCGATTTTTTGGGCCAGCTTCAGCGCTTCCTCCAGATAGAGTTCAACCGGTACGATCGTGTTAATCAATCCATGGCTGAGCGCTTCTTCGGCCGAGAGAAGCTTTCCGGTGAGCACCATTTCCATGGCGAGTGCCTTGCCTACTGCTCTGGTCAGCCTTTGCGTTCCACCAGCACCGGGCATGATCCCGATTTTGATCTCGGGCTGACCGAACCTGGCGGTTTCGCTGGCCACGATCATATCGCACAGCATGGCCAGTTCGCACCCTCCGCCCAGTGCAAAACCGCTTACCGCGGCAATGATTGGTTTTTTGATCTTTTTAATGCTGTCCCAAATACTAAACATGTCGTCTTCATACATCTCCAGCGCTGCTTTACCGGCCATTTGTTTAATATCAGCACCAGCCGCAAACGCCTTTTCATCCCCTGACAGGACGATGACGCGTACCCCCTCAGCACTATCCAGCTGCTGCAGTGCCTCCCGCAACTGCTTCATCAGTTGTATATTAAGCGCGTTCAATTCTTTAGGGCGGTTGATGCGCACATGCGCAACGAATTTCGCCGCCTGCTTGTCTGTCAGAATATATTCAGGTTCCATAGGCCGTCTTTATATGGTAACAAAGATAATCAATGCAGCCAATCCCAGCACAATACCGATGGAAACCAGGTACAGGATGCTCACCGCCAAGCCTTTGAAAAGCGACAGCATGAGCGATTGATGATATACGTTTCGGAGCGCGAGCACCAGGTATATAAAAAGCAACGGGAGCGTAAAATCACCAAGGATTGAAAGATGAAATACAGTATCGGCCAACAAAAAAAGCAACATCAATAAAAAGGCTACAGAATGAAAATGAAGCGATAAGATGGCATGATCCACATAATAATGCTCCTTTTTGTAAAACCATTTCAAAAATAATGCAAGGAGGGGCAACAAAAAGAACATGATCTTGGGGATAGCATGGTAAAACTTTTCAGTCAGCATCTCAGAGGACAGGGAACCGTACTTCTCTTTCCATTTGACGAGTTTACGCTCCAGGAAGCGTTCAATTCCCTTCAGCCGCTTATCAGGTGGCAAAGCATGCTGAATAGAATCAAATTCTTTTACTGAACCGTAGCTTCTCATGTTACTGATATCCCTGGCCGCTCTTGAAATCCCTTTGGTGGCGGAATTAATGGTGGCGGAATCCACACCGGGGGTGACCGTTTTGATGGTATCCAGCGTAGCGTTTACTTTCGATGCGACCGCCCTCTGGTTGGTAGTCAGAACGACGTCTTTCTTGTGATCATTTTGTCTTACCAGGCCCATGCAAAGGAAGTAGAGAAAAGAAATAAAGATGTACATCCGGATGGGGTGCAAATAACGCACTCTCCTGCCCGCCAGGTATTCTTTTGTCAGGAAGCCGGGTTCAAACAACAGATCCTTTATGGTGACAAAAACCTTGGAATCAAAATGGGTGAAGTCGGAAATAAAATGATAAAGCAGCTGGCCAAAGGATTCCCTGGGCTCCCGATTCTCCTGTCCGCATTCGGAGCAATAACGGCCATGGACCGTGGCACCGCAATTCAGGCATTTTTTTTCTTGACGTAAAGCAGCTTTCATTAAAACAGCATTAAAATCTCAAATTGAATAACGGCAAACACACTTACGAGCAGCATAGACAAACAGAGGTCCCTTTTCTCGCTGTTCCCAGGATGTTTGCGGTATAATTTTTGTCCTCCGGTTAACAAAAGTAAATATTATGCCATTTATACAATCTATGAAATTTCTTCCGTTGATGTTGCTTGTGGCTGCGCAGTGCAACCAAAAGCCCTCCTCCTCCGGCTCCCCGGACGGAAAGACCGGCGAGGACTCCACTCCTGTTCAGACAGCTCAAAACCAATTCGCCTTTAAATTATTCAAGGAAGTACGCAGGAACGATAATAAACCCTCCAACAAACTCATTTCACCGCTCAGCATTTACCTGGATCTCAGCATGGCATACAATGGCGCCGCCGGCACTACGCAAAAGGATATGGCCAGGGCATTGCAGCTGGATGGCATTCAAACCAGGGAATTAAACGATATCAACCGGGCATTGGTCACCGGACTTTCTGAAAAAGATTCCGGTGTCACACTGGATATCGCAAGCGCGCTCTGGTACAGAAACCAAGGGTTTCAGCCCCTGGGCGCTTTTCTGAAAATCAATTCGACCTATTACCACGCAAAGGTGACCGGTGCTGAATTCTCCCCTGCCACGGTAAACCAGATCAATGACTGGGTAGCAGACCGGACCCATCAAAAGATCAAAACCATCATCGAGAAAATAGCCCCCGACGATTTCATGTATCTCATCAATGCGGTTTATTTCAAAGGCCGCTGGAAAAACGACTTCGATCCCGGTAAGACACAGTCGAGGACCTTTCATATTTCCGGCCAGGATACGATCATGACACCTTTCATGATCAAAGAAGACCGGTTCAGCTATCTGCAAAATGATACGCTGCAGATGATTGAGCTGCCTTATGGCAATGGGGATTTTAACATGTATATCCTGTTGCCATCCGAACAAAACAGTATAAGCAAGCTCCTGGCGAACTTAAACGCAAACAGCTTCACCCGTTACAGGGAGGCCCTTGATTCGGTAAAAGTGAGATTACGGTTGCCCAAATGGAAATATACCTATGAGGTCAGTAACCTCAAACCGGAATTGAGCAGCTTAGGCATGGGAAGCGCGTTCACACTGCAGGCGGATTTCTCAAAGATGTATCCTCCTTCCGCGGGGGCGCTTATTTCAAAGGTGGTGCACAAAACATACATCGAAGTAAATGAACAGGGGACCGAAGCGGCCGCCGCCACTTCCATAGGGATATCGCTCACCTCGGTAAGAATCGACCAACCACCGTTGATGGATGTTAACCGGCCCTTCATCTACATCATCGCTGAAAAAACGAGCGGTGCCATTCTTTTTATCGGTGAGCTAAACAATCCTGCTGAAGGAGGAAAGTGATTTTTGGGAGGCTCATGCAGCGTTTTGGATGAGAAATTTGTCTTTCCATTCTAAAGGCAACGCTCATGAACAGATCAAAATGGTTTACGGGTTTCCTTCCGGCAATGCTGATACTGGCAGTGGGCTGCGAAAAAGGATCCACTGTCTCCGTTCATCATGATCTTGATTTGACGGAAAACTCAGCCAAAGTGGTGGCTGCACAAAATCAGTTTACTTTCAAGCTATTTAAAGCGGCTCAGAAACAGGATAGCACTCTGTCCAATAAGCTCATATCGCCTCTCAGCGTCTACCTTGACCTGAGCATGGCTTATAACGGCGCAGCAACGACAACAAGGTCTGCCATGGAAGAGGCGCTGCAAATGAAGGACGTCACGGCCGAGGATGTTAATAAGACGAACCAGGCGCTTATTACGGGACTGCCCCGGGTGGATCCGCGCGTGACCCTCAACATTGCCAATTCCATCTGGTATAACCAGCGGTTCCAGCCACTGGCTCCTTTTCTTCAAACTGCTTCCGACTATTACCAGGCAAAAGTTTCGGGGGCTGATTTTAGCAACCCCACCACCGTGCAACTGATCAACAACTGGGCTGCTTCCCAAACGCAACAGAAAATCAAGACCATTCTTGATAAGATATCTACGGACGATGTAATGTACCTCCTCAACGCGGTTTATTTCAAAGGACAATGGAAATACAAATTCGACGCTGACAAGACGACTACCAGAACGTTCAGTACGGCAGACAAAGGTACCGTACAAACGCCTTTCATGGTACAAAAGGGGACTTTCGGGTACATGCAAAACGATTCCGTCCAGATGATCTCGCTGCCTTATGGAAACGGCGACTTTAGTATGTATGTTCTGCTGCCTTCCCCTAAAACAAATTTACAACAGCTGATTGCCGGAGTGGATGAAAATACACTGGAGAAATACATTGCCAGGCTTGACACAGTTTCGTTAAAATTATGGCTGCCCAAATGGAAATATTCCTATAAAATTAAAAACATGAAGCCTGAACTGGCCACACTGGGGATGGGGATCGCATTTTCCCCCAAAGACGCCGACTTCTCTGATATGTATCCACCGGACCTGCCAGTCTATATTTCCAAAGTTATTCATAAAACCTATATCCAGGTGGATGAACAGGGGACGGAAGCCGCGGCCGTGACCGCTATCGGTATAACCTACGTTACCAGTGCGCCGGCACTACCCGTGATGGATGTAAACCGCCCGTTTCTTTACGTCATAGCGGAAAAAAGCAGCGGAGTGATTCTGTTTGTCGGCGAAGTCAACAATCCTGCTGAGCATTAAAGCTATGTTCAGCAGGAAAAACAGCGCTATACGCTTGTTGATCGCAGGATGCACCCTTCAAAGGAACAACGCCCATACACCACTCTGCCGACCGCAGATATAAGTCAATGACCATGATGACAAGCAGCGTTGTAATATGCCGAACGCATCACCAGGTTAAAAAGAAAGGCTGACCTATCTTCTTTTTAAGCAGTCGACCTATTATCCGGAATATTTTATTCCCCCTTCGATTAATCCGCCAGCTATTTCCCTTCGTTACCAAAACTGTATATACCTAAGGCAACGGAATTGCGTCCCACGGCCCTGTGAAGACGAATGACTTTATCCCGGGAACAAAGTCACCCTCAGATTTCGGCTGTATGTGCTTTGCAACCAGCTGTTGAAAATCCCCTTAAAAATGCCGATTAAGCCATATTTTATCCCCACAATATTTATTAATTTGTGCAACAATTAATAGCATCGGTGTGCCAAAGACAATACACCAAGGTAAGAAGTATCATTAATATTTCACAGGAGAAGCTTACATCCCACCCACACTTCGTGATGGGTCGGTTTTACGCTTCGACTTATAAAACGCTTTCGGGAACTGCTGGGGATCAAACAGAAAGCTTTGGCGATGGACGATGACCGGAATCAAAAACGGGTCCCACTTCTGGACCAAAACGAAAATATTGATTCCGGCTTACTTCAGCAAATTGCCGATGCGCTTAAAGTGCATTCAGATGCCATTCATGATTTTGATGAAGAAGCCGCCATGATCAATATCCAGCACAATTATGATGGTTCGAATAACCAGGGCCCTAATAATGGCAGTAATAATAACTGCATTTTCAATCCACTTGAAAAATGGCTCGAAGCACTCGAAGAAAATAAAAGGTTATATGAAGCACTATTGAAAAGCGAAAGGGATAAAAATATGCTGCTGGAAAGGTTGCTGGCGGAAAAAAGTAAATAACAAAAATGTCATTATCCTAGTCTTAATATCAACTATGAGAAAACAGATGAAGCAGCAGATGTAGTCTCAAAATTAAGTCACGGACCATCGTCCAAGTATTAAACTCCTAAAATCAATATGGTCAAAGGGGTTGTCCCTGAACCAAAACGTTCCATTATCGTCCATTTAATATCCTTAATACAGGCGTTCCAACACCTGCTTAATGCAAATAACGCATCATTCTCGCACCACGTGCGCAGAAAGTCCTTTTTATGGTAACTATTTTATCCGTATTAATTCAATAAGGCAACATATGATACCTATTATAACACCTATAATAATCTATCTAGGATCAAATATTACCGGTTAAACGCCATAGCTGCAGTCTGTCCCTTTCTTAAATAAATTTCCCTCAACCCTTCGGCGACAACAGGTTGCATCTTCTTGTGATCGACATACAGTTGGCAGGATGATTCTTTGGGTACATCAATTTTAAAAAGATGACCCACCGTAGCCTTTAATGTCGCGCTTTGCAATTTACCATCATCCCATTTCGCACTGACAACACCCCTGCCCCGTACACAAAATCCGCTAAAACTACCTTCGGGCCATCGACCGGGAAGAGCTGGCAAGAACTGAATAAATCCTGCCTGAGATTGCACCAGCATTTCTGCTATGCCGGAAGTTCCGCCAAAATTACCGTCAATCTGAAAAAAAGGACACGCATCAAAAAGATCAGGGTAAATTCCTCCACTACCACTAAATCCTTTTTGTGTCGTCAGATGTAACAGATCCTTCAACAATTTAAACGCATGACTTCCTTTGCGCAATCTTGCCCATAAATTAATCTTCCACGCTAAAGACCAGCCGGTACTGATATCTCCCCGGCGGATCATCAGTTGCTTTGCGGCCTCAGCGATCTTCGGTGTTCCGGATAAGGAAATTTCATTTCCGGGATACAATCCCCATATAGGTGACATGTGCCTCATATGAGGAAACGGCTCTTTAGAAGGCCTCAGCCATTCCATCAATCGTCCGGCAAAATCAATCTGATTGGGCGGCAACTGATTTTCAGCTATTTCTAATTTTTTACCGAAGGCTTTATCCCGGCCTAAAATATGCGAGGCATCTATTACATGCATAAATAGTTCTCTGATGATTTGATTATCGATTGTGGGACCTGCACATATCGAAGCCTCTTTTCCATCCGGCAAATAAAAGGCATTTTCCGGTGATTCGGAGGGCGCCGTAACCAACCAATCGTGATTAGCATCTTTCACCATCGAGTATAAATAAAATGTTGCAGCGCTCTTTAAGATAGGATACATTTTTTTCAAATATTTTTCATCTTGTGTAAAAGCGTAATGGTCCCACAACACCTGACATAACCATCCGGAGCCGGAAATACCGGAGCCCCAGTTTGCCCCCTCCCCCGGAGAGGTATATCCCCATACGTTGGTCACCACAAAAGCCACCCAACCGGGGCTGTTAAAATAAGCCTTTGCTGTTTTTCGCCCTGGTTCCACCATACCTTTTACCAAGGCATAAAACGGCTCATTCAGCATAGGAAGATTAGTAACTTCCAACGGCCAGTGATTCATTTCGATATTAATGTCGAGATGATAATCCCCATTTCAGGGAGTTTGAATAGAATTAGCCCAAAGCCCCTGTAGATTAGGCGGTAGCAAGCCAGCGCGGGTGCTGCAGATCGGTAAATACCTTCCAAACTGAAAATATAAAACCGGCAAATCATTGTCCGAAGGGTCTTTAGCAAAAGCTTTTAATCTTTCATCTGTGGGAAGCGAAGCTTGTTTGATGTTCTGATCATCCAATGAAAGTCTGGCACGGTCAAACAATTTTTGGTAAGCTGTAACATGCGCCACCACTCCTTCCTGATAGGATTGATTTAAGGCAGTTTGTAATAAGGAATCCGTTGTCTGTTTATAAGGAGAACTTCTGAAATCAGTCCCCGCAGAAATATAAATAATGGCCTCATTGGCGCTTTTTATTTGTAAAATGCTATCGTCTGGTACCAGCTGCCCACCTTCATGTTTTATTCTTACACGTGCTATGTAACGCATTCCATTACCATCGGTTCCGTTATCTAATTGTCCGGACATATCCAATTCTTCTCCATGGATGGTAGTCTTATATCTTTCAGGACGATTTATAGATAAGGTAAAATTTATCTTTCCTGGCTTATCTGCCATTAACCGGATAACAATCACATCATCGGAAAAACTGACGAAATATTCACGATGATACGTTATACCATTCAGGGCAAAACTGCATTCTGCCAGAGCTGAATCCAGAGATAATTCACGATAATAATCCTTTGGTTTGCCTATAGCGGTATCTGTTCCATAATCATATTTTAAATGCAGGTCTCCTAATACTTGGTAAGATCCGTAAGGCGCATTGGCTCCGTTGCCGAAGGCAGTACCCTTTACTTTGCATCAAAATTCTTTGGTCACCAATCTCTGTGCTGCCGGATTTTTCCCTTCAAATATTAATTTTCTGATAGCAGGCAAAGCTTTATAAGCATCCGGCTTATCAGCATGCTGCGGTGATCCCGACCATAATGTAACGTCGTTCAGTACGATATTTTCATTCATTACACCGCAATCCGGCATGGCGCCTAACCTTCCATTGCCCAGCGGAACACTTTCCAACCAACCATGAGCAGGCTTGTTATACCAAAGACGAAGATTTTGCTGGCAAAAAGCGTTTGAGGCCCCGATAAAAATAGAAAAAAGTAATAAATAAATCGATTCCTTTTTCATAATAACATTTTTAATTTCCGATCGGACAATAGACATTATCCCTAAACACCAACTCAATCACCGTATCATATTTACTTTCCATTCTGTTGATATTGTTTATTGTAATTGTTTTGTCGGCATTAATATGAAAGGGCAATCCCTTCTTACTGTATACATCATAACAAGCTATAGCCTGATTGCTTATTTCAGGTATTTTAAAGGTCGTTCCTTTATATCCCTGCAATAAATGTATAAAAACATTATTCCCTTTATAAGTAAATCCATACTTTCTGTCAGTCGGGTTCCACGGTCCTGCAGCAGTACCATAAATGCTTTCTCCGTCATGGTGTAACCACTCGCCTACTTTCTTCAATATCTTTACCTGTCCCGTTGGGATAATCCCATGCCGGTCTGGGCCAACATTCAATAACAAATTACCGTTCCGTATTACGGCATTAACCAAATAATTTATTACCTCTCCCACAGTCAGAAGGTTTTGTTTAAAAGTATAACCCCACGCATTTTTATCCAGTGACAGGCATTTTTCCCAATATTCTTCCCTTATGGGTCCCTTTATTTCTGTATACCCTTCTTCATTAGCATAATCACCGCTCCATCCGCTCCGTGAGTTCGACAGAATATAAGGTTGGTATTTGCGGACCATGCCCATAATACCAAGATAACGGCCACCGGCATCCGCGCATGTTGCTTTTACACCATAAGTTCCTGCCCATTTATTTTCAGGATCGCGATATTTCCCAGGTTCCCAGAAATAAGCAGCGCTGCTGTCTGTTCCCTGCAATGCCAACCAACCTCCATCCCACCAGACATCATCTATCTGGCCATATTGAGTCATGAGTTGTTTTATTTCGGAATAATCTTCTTTTTTCATCATTAAAGCATTCTGTTTGTGCCATGCTGCTGTTTCTATTCCGAAATGATTAGGCTTAGCATCTGTTCCGGTAACGTCAAAGTAACCTGGATATCGCCAGCTCAATACAGAATAATACAAGCCCACACGCATATGCGCTTTCCGGCAGGCATTCACATATACGCTTACCAGGTCCCTGTCCAATGTTTGCTGTGTGTTGATGGAATTAGGGAAATGACTGTCAAATAAACAAAAACCGTCGTGATGACGTGTAGTAAGTACCATATATTTCATACCGGCGTCTTGTGCTATTTTTACCCATCCATCAGGATCATACTGATTTGCATCAAAATAATTCCTGTTTTGAGGATAAGCTACTTTAATATAATCTTTATACTTCAGTCCTTTATTATATAAATACCATTCTCCCTGCCCATACACAGAATAGACTCCCCAATGGATAAACATGCCGAATTTGGCATCTTTGAACCATTGCATGACGGAATCGGGTTGCTGAGTTATACCCATATCAGTAATGTGCTGTCCAAATGTGGGAAGAGAGAACAGTAAAGGAAACAAGTAAGCGATTATTCTTTTCATTATTGTTTTACCTAATAAGTATCCAAAGTATACGCGTCAAGATATTCTTCATCATGGTCTTTATACACTCCATCTAACACAACAGGAATCTGATGAATTGAACGGATAATCTTCATGACCGAATCCTTATCTTTATAAACTGAAATCGGTATATTTTGATCCCAGTATTTCCCCTCCAAATCATTCTTTAAGCCACTGAGTAGCCAAAGTCCAAGTTTACCTTTAATCAGACCTAAGTTTTCCTGCACATCACCCTTCGCTGCTAAAATAAAAGCTGTTTCCGGAGCTAATCGCACATTGGACAAATCTACTTTTTCAATAAAGTCAGCCGCCTCCTTCAAAGTATAAGGTGGCCTTCCTAAAGTCAAACGAAGGTTCAGATTGACATCATATAGTTTTGCATATTTACACAGCCGGATAAATGTCGCTGTAAATGAATCCCATGTTTGTTTCTTTGTAAAGCTATTTTCCGGAAAACGGTGCAACGGCAAAATTAATTCACTCGCATAAAATATTTTCATTTTCGTAATAACATCTTCTATTTTAACCATACTGCTGACATAGTCCTCATGGAGATTATCAATCAACCGAAGTTCAGGATAAAAATCTACACCGGAAGTGAGATCCACTATAATTTTCAATTTCTGTCTGCTTATCCATCCAGCTTCCTGTCTTAAAATATTACTTTCTTTGGTATGCAAATACTTCCAATCCACCGCTATACCATTAAAGTGCTGAAAAAACGTCGGCCTTGTTAATATTTCGTTTTTGACTTTCTGAATGTCCCGTAAAACCAGATAACGACTTTGAGGCCTTACAGGAGGCTCTTGTTGCGGAACCTCCGTTACATTTAGTTCCTGTACTTTAACTTCAAAAATCCTGATATCGCCACCTGCTATAGTATTTTCAGCACTATTCCCTATATGTTCCCCATGTAGATTTTCAGGCAGGTACCCTGTGGCAGAATTCCCGGTTCTATCAATCTCTTGCTCTTTTATAAAAATAATATCTCCAAAATGTGATTTGATATTAACAGGCTTTTCTGTCCATGTATTATTTGTTATTCCAAGTTGATATACTCCTTCACGTTTACAACAAGTTATCAAGCCCAATGCTTCATTTACTTCAAACAGTTTTAAACTATTGAAGATCCGATTTAATAAAGATTTTACATGGTTTAATATGGGAAAAGGCTTGAGCAATGGTTTGTCATCTTCGCTTTTTATGATCACGTTCGGAGGAACGACATTTCGGCTGCTTGCTCCAAAGGTGCTGGAAAAGACAGTTATTTTGCCGCCGCCATCCTGTACTTGTATAGCCATAGGCGTATTGCCGGCAGTTGCCAGAATATCTGCATGATCGGGAAATGACAGTGTGTAGA
>DASULB010000213.1:0-2876 GCA_036278455.1 Chitinophagaceae bacterium
TCCAAAAGTGTCTATTTCCTTGAAGACATGTATGCCAAATTAAACATCCATTGGATGTGGTGGCCCGCCATCGGTGCCGTTGCCGTGGGCGTCATCGGCTATTACGCCCCGGAAACCATGGGCGTGGGCTACAACAACATCAGTGCCCTGCTCACCGGCAGCCTGTCGATCCACCTGCTTTTTACCCTTTGTGTGCTTAAATTCATTTCCTGGGTCCTGGCGCTGGGCAGCGGCACTTCGGGTGGCACGCTGGCCCCCTTGTTTACCATCGGTGGCGGTATGGGCGCCCTGTTAGGGGCGTTCACCCTCTATCTGTTCCCTCATTCCGATATCAACATCGCTACCGCCGCACTCATCGGTATGGCCGCCATGTTTGCCGGCGCATCCCGTGCCCTGCTCACCTCCATTGTCTTCGCGCTGGAGACCACCGGGCAACTCAATGGTTTGCTTCCGCTGATCGGCGCCTGCACTACCTCCTATTTCGTGTCTTTCTTTCTGATGAAAGGGAGCATCATGACGGAAAAAATGGAACGCCATGGCCTGACGCCGCCGGAGACCTTCGAGCCCGATGTGCTGGAACAGATACTGGCCCGCAATGCCATGAACCGTGATGTAAGCGTACTGAGCGCTGAGAACACCATAGGCGAGGCGCGTGAATGGATCAAAAAACACGCCGCGGAAGAAGAATTCACTTCCTTTATCGTGGTCGATAAAGATGAAAGAGTGGTCGGCATCGTACAGCGTCTCGACATCTTTGGCAAACAGTACGACGACAAGGCGCCCATCAATTCCCTGATCAGGGGAAGGATCGCCTACATCTATCCCAACAACCAGCTGAGTCTGGCCGTTGACATTATGGATAAATACGATATCGATGTGCTGCCCGTGGTGAAACGGGATGAGACCCATAAGGTCATAGGGGTTATTTCACGCAGGGCCATTTTCTCCATTTATTCCAAACGGCGAAATGAAGATGAGCTCTACAAACAGACCTTTTCCTTTAAAAACAGGAGCATGCGGATGATCATCCGGGGAAAACAATTCTTCACGCGGGAAAAAGAATAAGAAAAAACAAGGCTCCCCGCAGGTACACTCATCCGGCCGGGGTGACCGCCCGCATAATGACCATCAGCCGGAACAGGTTTACCGTGCGGAAACCGCTCCCCGTTGTTCCCTGCCGCTGACAAGGTGCCTTTCGGCATGATAGGAAGAACGCACCAGCGGGCCGCTCTCCACATAATCAAAGCCGATCTCATAACCTATTTCCTTGTACTGCGCGAATTCATCAGGATGTACAAAGCGTACCACCTCCAGATGCCGCTTGGTGGGCTGGAGGTACTGGCCGAGGGTGATGACGTCGCATCCATTGGCATGCAGGTCTTTCATGGCCTGGACCACTTCCTCGGTGGCTTCTCCCAGACCCAGCATGATACCGCTCTTGGTACGCATTCCGGCAGCCTTAAGGTAACGGATCACCTCCAGGCTCCTGTGGTATTTGGCCTGGATACGCACCTGTCTTGTCAGGCGTTCGACCGTTTCAATATTATGGGAAACCACTTCCGGCGCCACCTCAATGACACGATCTATATTTTCTTTATCCCCTTTAAAATCAGGTATCAGTGTTTCCAGGGTGGTATCAGGGTTAAGGGCCCTGATGGCGCGGATCGTGTTGGCCCATATAATGGACCCGCCATCCTTCAGATCATCGCGATCCACTGAAGTGATGACTGCGTGGCGGACCTTCATCAAATGAATCGCTTCGGCCACCCGCTGGGGCTCGTCCCAGTCCACGGGCAGGGGACGTCCGGTTGCCACCGAACAAAAACCGCAACTCCGGGTACAGGTATTACCCAGAATCATAAAAGTGGCGGTGCCCGCCCCCCAGCATTCTCCCATATTGGGGCAATTTCCGCTTTGGCAGATGGTATGTAACTTATGGGTATCCACCAGGCTTCTCACCTGACGGTAGTTCTCTCCGATAGGCAGACGGACCCTCAGCCAGTCGGGCTTTCCCGGCCGCCTGGCAGGCTCGGCATCTGCGGTAATGGTACAACTCATGATCGTAGAATTAAATGTATCGCAAAGCTACATCAATTCATCGGCAGCGCCAAAGTCCGGCGTCCCTTCAGGCATCCTGGAAGATGCCGATAAACAAAGCAAATTACGATTGGAAAAATCGGCACTGCGGAGAAGGAATACTTACCAGCGCTTGCCAAAGATCAGGCTCACGTAAGCACCGTAGAAAAAGCTTTTACCGGGATTATTCACCATGATCTGCACCTTCTTGGAATAAAGGTCGGCGCTCAAACCCACTTCCAGCGCACTCACGAATTCATTGAACTCCGCCCAGTCAAACCGCATGCCGATCCTGGCGTAAAGGCCCGGAACCATCTGCACCTCACTCCAGCCCTTGCCAAGGCCGGGGCCGGCGATGATGTTGTTGGGATTCAAAAAGGAGTTGGCATTCTCCGGGGTGTATTTTTGATAGGAAGCGCTCCCCGCCGTAGAATCCACCAGTTCAAGGTAATAGGGTTTTACCAGCCCGAGTGATACACCGCCCAGGTAAATGGCGGATACCTCTACCCCGTTCTTATTGCCTTTGCCACCGATCAGTCTGCGCTGGCCGATGCCGAGCCTGGCCTGATAGAAAATATTTTGTTTGCCGTATACATAAGCATGCCCGGAGTAAGCGAAACCGTAAGCGTCCACGCCCTGTATCTTTGAATTCTTATCTTCCTTTGGATCCTTGATTTCCCCCAGTTCAAACTGAAACATGGTACTGGCGACCTCGCTGGTCCGTTTTTCGTATTCCAGGTAAGCGTTCCAGCCATTGGTGTTCAAACGGCCACCCACGTCAAATTCATGATCATAAGTGC
>DASULB010000214.1:0-23213 GCA_036278455.1 Chitinophagaceae bacterium
GATCCGTAACTGTTTCCATAAAAATACTTCACACCGCTGGCCACCTTGGTAACCTTATTCTTATAGGTGCTAAAGGTCAATCCTATATCATAATGCCAGTTGGTCGCAAATGTTCCTTTTTTATCCAATTGCAGATCGACACCGGTATTTTGCATCGATCCGACATTGATATAAGGATAAGAGGTGAGAAAGCCCACCGTAGCTTCTACTTGTGGATTGTACAGAAGCCCTTCGGTATTTCGTTTATACCAATCCACGGTTACGGTAAAGGAATTGTTGAACAAGGTGGCGTCGACACCAAAATCCAGGGTTTTGTTGGTTTCCCAATGCGTAAAAGGTACCCCGATACTGTTGGGCCGTATTCCCTCTTCCAAACTATTGTCGGTACCATTGATATCATAAGAAGCGGCCTGAGGGCTGGTAGCATAAGTATTATACTGGTTGGTCAAGGGCACAGGGTCTGCATTTCCCATTTCACCATAACTGCCCCTTAGCTTCAAATCATTGATCCAGGTGACATCTTTCATGAAGTTTTCACCTGATATCCGCCATCCTGCGGATACAGCGGGGAATATACCGTATTTCTTTTGGGGTCCGAACACAGATGCGCCATCCCTGCGGATCGTTCCGCTCAAAAGATATTTTTCTTCATAATTATAATTTACCTGTGCAAACAGAGAATAATAAGTCGGCCGGGGGCCGCCTCCGTCCGTGATGACCCTTCCATTGGACTGGGTGGTATTAATGGTGGTATAGTTTGGATCCGTACTGAAAGGACCGGTCCCGTGTCCATCCACATTTCTGTCCAGGCCGCCTTTTGCCTCTTCTCCCAAAAGGACCTTTAGATAATTTTTCCCGAACTGTTGTTCAAATTGAAGTGTGTTGGTCCATATCCATCCGTATCCATAGCTGGCACCTTCATACACATAATCCGTGGTGGGATTGTTTTCTTTATTCTCGTATTGCTTGTACCCATATGTATTGTAATAGCCATTGTAATAATCGCCACCAAAGCTCGAATGAAGCGTCAGGTTATAGGGCAACAAAACATCGGCGTATACATTACCGAAGAAATCCGTAGTGTAACTCCTGTTGTTCCGGGTGCGTTCCTGGTCTGCTACCGGGTTTTGCGGGTTGTTGAAACCAGCTGCTGCCGTCCCGGCGTAATTACCCATGATATCATGTACAGGTATCAGTGGATTTTCACGGTAAGACCAACCGATGGCATTGCCTTCATTACCCCCTACGTCACCATTGCCAATCGTTGGATTGTCCTTTAAGGACATCTGGATATTCTCTCCGATCTTTACACGGTTGTGAATGGTGAATTCGGTATTTGCCCGAATGGTGTATCTTTTCAGATAGGTTTCCAGTACGACCCCCTGCTGATTGTAATAGCCCATCTGGATGTTATAAACTGCGTTATCGGTACCGCCGGACAACGAAAGGCTATGACTTTGGATGGGGGCGACCCTGGTGACTGCGTCGTACCAGTTGGTTCCTGCCTTATTTGCCTTGACAATCTGGTAGACGGCACCCTTGGTCGGATCGATGTTATACAAACTGGGATCGACTTTCGGATCACCGCTTTTCAAGCCATAATTAGAGCCTGCCAGGATATAATCGGGCAATACAGGTTGAGCACCGGTCCCATATTGAGGGTGAGAAGGGGTCTCCCCTGCATTTTGCATGGCCTTCCAGGTCCACTCTGCGGTTTGCTGGGGCGTCATCAGGTCAAAACCATGCCCGGGGTATTGCCTGCCATAGGAGACGTTATAATTTACTTTAAATTTACCAGGGGTACCTTTCTTGGTAGTGACCAGGATGACACCTGCAAAGGCACGGGCGCCGTATATGGACGCGGAAGCGGCATCTTTCAATACGCTGATTGTCGCAATATCGTTCGGATCAATGCTACTGATGTCGGTGGTTTGTACACCGTCCACCACATACAGCGGATTATTGCTGGTAAAGGATCCATATCCGCGAATGCGGACTGAACTGGCTCCGCCCGGCTCACCCGATGTGGTAATGGTGACACCGGAAACTTTACCTTGCAATTGCTTGTCTGCATTGCCCGCGGGAATCGATACCAGATCGCTGCCTTTTATAGAAGAAATGGAACCGGTAATGTTCTTTTTCACCGTCGTGCTGTAACCCGTTACCACCAGTTCATTCAAGGTACTGGAGGAAGGTTGCAGACTGATGGTGAAGTCGGATTGTCCGTCCACTGTAACTTCTTTTGAATCAAAACCGACAGAGCTGATTACCAGGGTAGCGTTGTCAGGGACGTCCATCGAAAACTTTCCGTTGGCATCTGTAACGGTTCCGTTACCTGTTCCTTTCACCTGGACAGTCACTCCTATCAGGGGGTCCCCTTTATTGTCAGTTACAATACCCGATATTTTTTTATTGGCGATCACCACGCCTTTCTTTGCAATGACAATCACGTTATTGTCCAGTACTTTAAAATGAAGATCTGTTTCTTTTAATAACGCATTAAGGATTTCGGGGAGGGGTGTGTTGTCTGTGACCATGTAAATCCGCTTATTTACAGGAACGATATCATCACTGTATAAAAACCTGCATTTGGTTTTCCGTTCGATGACCGTGAAGGCTTTACTCAGTTTAACGTTATTGAGATGAAGGGAAAGGCTGACATCGTTTTGTGAATATCCCTTGGCTGACACCTGAAGGCAGGCGGCTAAGACAAGAATAAAACTCAATTTCATACACAACAGAGCCTTTTGGCTGCCTTTCCAACCCGAAAAAGCAGGGTGAAATACATATTTTTTCATAATTTTACGCTCTTTAATGTTAAGAATGGAAACCTCCGGGCAACCAACCATAGGAGGTTTCCTGTGAACAATTCGGGGAATGTCTTCCTGCCTTGCAGGGCAGAAGCGTTTCCCGTTTTTTTAATGAAGTGGGTTATCTTATGTCATATGCGGGATGTTTTTTAAGGTGAAAAAATATTTAGTGATTTAAAATTACTTTCCGGTGTAATCGTTTTATTGCATTTGGTTTCGTTCTTCTCGTTATTTTATTTGTTTCCAGCCCCCGGAGGATCCTTAAATGCGAGCTAGCAGGTCCCATGCCAAAGCAACCTTTGATTCTGGGGATGTGGAGTCGGGTTAATCTGCTCTATTCTTTGACTTGCGCAAGGGTATCTTAAGTCAGGATCCCGGGTCATTAATAATGACCTTATCTTTTATAATATCAAAGCTAAAGGGTCTGATCATTTGCAATTCCTTCAATGCCTGTTCTATGGTTTCTCCTTCAAAAATTCCGGTAAATGTATAATTCTCCACCCGCTTATCCCTGATGACCACCTGGACATTGTACCAGCGTGATAGCCTGTGGGCCAGCTGGGAAAATTTCTGACTGCTGAAAACCAACTGATTTTTCATCCATGCCGTTTCCGCAACAACCGTATCTCCCGCAGAAACGACCAGGGGCTTAATATGGGTCACCTCCAGCCTGGGAGCACATTTTAAAGAATGTATATTTTTGTTTTCCTGTATTTTATCCGGGTCCTCGTCTTTTAGCAGACTCATCTTCCTGTCAGATGCGTAATAAAGCACCTTTTCACCGGGCTTCAATAAAAGATTCTTTCCAGGGTCGTTTCTGAGAGAAACGGTTATAGAACCATTGATCAGGGTCGCTTCCGTTTCACCGTCGTTTGGATAGGCCCTTACATTAAAAGATGTGCCCAGATCTTCTATGTTAAGATATCTCGTATGGATCACAAAGGGATGGTCGCCGTCATGGATTACTTCAAAAAATGCTTCTCCCGATAAGGTGACCTGGCGGGTGGAAATGTGTTGAAAGTCGTTAGGATATGTCAATTTGGAATCGGCATTCAGCCACACCTGGGTACCATCCGGCAGTGTAATCTTTGTCTTGGAACCATTCTTGGTAGCCACGATGTTCATTTCCGTCCCGGGAACGTTAAAGGTCCGGTACAGGATCCCCCCTGTAATGATTAGAATGACCACAGCAGCAGCCGATAGCCATAGCTTTCTTCTTCTTATGGCACCAATTAAAGGAATCCGCTGCAGATAATCACGGGTGACCAAACCCTCGATCACCTTTCTTTTGTTTTGTTCAGAACGCTCCAGCAATCCCGCATTTTCAGGTGCGGCATTCACTGATTCCCAATAATGCTCCATGACGTTCGTCATGTAATGAATCCCCTGTCCTTCTTCATTCAGCAATTTATTCAATTCCAGTAGCTCGTTCTCATTAATCTCACCGGCTGTTTTTTTCCCCATCAGGGCCCAAATCTTATTTTTTCTTTCCATATTGATTGCGGCAAGGATTTCCCACCATTAAGGATGGTTATATAGGAGACAATTGTTTTTTAAGATACCCCTAAAAACATAATGGATTTTATTAAGCTCTCATCAACGGTGAGTGGCAGAGGTAAAGTTCAGGAACCTGACAAAAAGGTGGAGTGGCACGGAACAGGGGCCCCGGTATGGGCACAGACAGTTCAAAAGGATAGCGTATGGCTTGCCAATCACAATCGCCGGTTGATCATGCCATGCCGTGATGTTGGTTATTATCCGTTCTTTTTTTCAGATTCGCTCTTTGCAACAGGTCTGTCTGGTTCCTTTATACTGTTATGGAAAACAGCCGCATACAGCCGTTTCATGGCAATGCTCATCTGAGTCTCAATCGTTTTCACCGAAAGATGAAGCAGTTCGGCAGCCTCACGGTATTTGAGACCATCCTCTTTGATGAGTTTATAGATCAGGCGGCATTGGGCGGGAAGTTGCTGAATGGCGGCCTGTATCTTTTTCATCAATTCGGCGGTAATAAACAATTGTTCAGGTGTGGCTTCATCTGCCTTCATCCATATGGCAGTATCATCCAGGGAAAAAATATGGGCTTGTTGCTGTTTTTTCAACGCATTAAGCGCGGTATTACGGGTACTTACATACAGATACAACCTGAAATCCGTTATTCCCTGAAGTTTTTCCCGCCGGTTCCATATTCTGATCAGTACATCAGATGCTATTTCTTCAGAGAGTTCCCGGGATTTGATAAATGAATAGGCAAATCGTGTAAGTACCGGGAAACACATGAGAAACAATGTTTCATAAGCATACATATCATCGAACTGGCCTATGCGTTTTTGTAAATCAATGATTTTGTCACGATCAATCATGAACTTTTCCTTTTCCTGTGGTTTGGTGTGACAAGTTAAGAAATAAAATGATTTATCACCCGGATTTTTTTACAAGGAATTTTGAAAGGCCCGCAGGAATTTGTAATCATGGATAAAAGGAGTATTTTTAAGGCGAATCCATTTTGAAAGTGGTATTCCGGGTCATAACAATAAACCGTTGAAATACTGGTAAGGCTCATCTTCTCCCAAAATAACTTTAGTCGATCATGATGATATGGAATTGCGCGTGCTTTTTACCGGCAGGATTTCAGTGTCAGGCATTTACTGTTGATTCAGGCCTGTGCGTTGCCCTGTTTTCAGCTGGTTTTCCTAAGGCCAGGAACCGGTGCATCATTAGTCACCCGCGATCTCCTTGTGTTGTATCCGGGCGCCGGTCTGGCCCAAGGGCATTTGTGCCGGGGGCTATAAAAGATCCAGCCTGTCCCGGTAGTCAAACAAAAATGGAGGCTGCCGGTACAATCCGATGCAAGCGTTCCAAAATAAGGCATACTCCGAAAAGCAGCAATGTTTGGCTCAAAAGGTAATACTTTTGATGGACGGATTAAAATCATCTTATGCGAAAGTATTTACACCGTGCTTTTTTTAAGCGTAAAGTAATATTGCCGGTCCTGTGCATGATGGGCACCCTGCATCTGTATGCCCAAAATACAGCTCCCGGAGACCTGTCCACCGAGATGCTGAAGGCGAATCAGCCGGATTCCACCCAGGTCATTAAACTGTTATCTCATGGAATTAAAATGGAGTCCGTCAACCTGGACAGCGCGCTGGCGATCTATCGCAGGGCCACGCGTATCAGCGAGGAAATCCCTTACCCTACCGGTATCGCAAAAGGTTTTCAATACGCAGGTATCGTATATGCCGATATGGGGAAATACGACTCTTCGATGAGAAACTATGAAACCGCCATAGGGATTTACAGCCGCATAGGCGACCGCTCCGGCATGGGAGCCTGTTATTTAAATATTGCCAACCTCTATCAGTTCCGGGGTAATTATGAGAAAGGCATGCAATTCTACTTCAAGGCGATAAAGACCTTCAGTCCTGATGACCTGCCCAAGCTGTCCGTCGCATACTCCAATCTCGGTGTGATCTTTCAGAAACTGGGACAATATGAAAAAGCGGCGGACTACTATAACCGGGCGGTTACCTTATCCAGAAAAAGCAATGATTCAGGAAGCCTGGGTAATGGATTAATCAACCTGGGTGCCATCAATGAGATACTGAACCGTGATGATGAAGCGCTCAGGCAATTTGAAGAAGCCAATAGCATCGGGGAGCACAAAAAAGACCTGATGATGCAACGGGATGCGTTGACCGATATCGGGGAGATTTATTTTAAAAACGGCAAGCCGGGTGAGGGTTTTGCAGCGGTTAATGAGGCCCTGAAATACGCCGATCAACTGGGGTATCCCTACGACATTGCCAGTATCCTTATTTCCCTGGGAGAGCATTCAATGGATGAGGGAAGGCTGGTGACAGCGGAAAAGTATTTAGACCGGGCATTATCGCTTTCAAAGTCCATTCATTCCAATACCCTTTTGAGCAAGACCTATCTTGATCTGTCCACACTTGAATTCAAACAGCAGCACTATAAGCAGGCCTATGTTCATCAAAGGAAGTATAAACAATATAGCGACAGCGTCTTTAATCAGGAACAGGTGAAGGCCGTCAATGAGATAGAGACCAAGTATCAGACCGCGCAAAAGAACAAGGAAATAGCCGAGCAGAATTTAACATTGGAAAAGAACAAGGAAGCCATTCAAAGAAAGAATACCTGGATACTTCTTTTTGTATTTGGGATCGTCGCACTGGCCGTCATACTCTTCCTTTCCTTACGCAGCTACCGTCATAAGCAAAGCCTGCACCGCCAGTCCCTGCTTACCCTGCAAAAGGAACATGAGGTCAATACCTTAAAGACCAAAATGGATGCGCGGGAAGAAGAACGCAACCGCATCGGCCGGGAAATGCACGATGATATTGGATCCGCGCTGACCACCATTCTCTACCTCAGCCACGACCTGAAAACGCAAGGTGTGCAAAAAAGCCGGCCAACGGCGGAGCGCATCGCGGATACGGCGGGTTCCGTGGTGGACAAAATGAATGAGATTATCTGGAGCATGAATCGTGAATACGACACCCTCGATGACCTGATCGCCTATGCACGGCAGCATGCTGCTGAATTTTTGGATAATCATGGGCTGGAACATCATTTTGAGACGCCCGATATGATCGATGATGTACACCTGACGGGAGAGCAAAGACGCAACATTTACCTCGTCATCAAAGAGACCTTGCACAACATTGTAAAGCATGCCTGCGCTACTGAAGTAAACATCGATTTCGAGTTGGATCAAAAACTAACCGTGGTCATCCATGATAACGGCAAAGGGATCGATCTTGATAAATTGCGTCGCTTTGGGAATGGTCTGCGCAGTATGAAGCAGCGCATGGAGTCCATCGGTGGCAGCTTTACGATCTCCGGCTATAACGGAACCACGGTCAGATTAACGTGTCCCCTCGAGCGCAAAGCCGCTGATGCCGTGATGATGTAACAAGACGATATAACTAACGTCCTATTGCAGGAAAAACACTTGCTGTTACCTTTGAGGTATTGGCGAGCCCCAAATTTTGAGAAGCATGAAAGGTAAAAACATCCATTTTGGTGACCCTGGCGCTCTGGATATTCTTTATCGCGTTACCGGCGGGGAAACGGGGCCCGTCCGCCTTGGTCAGGCACATGGGGGGACCGGGCATGCCGGGCGCTCTCCCACACGCATCAGGTGAAGGTGCATTCAGCTACCTGGAAGGCGACTCACCGTTTTGCCGGGCGATGCCATAGACAGGACACCGGCAGGCAGCTGGGTCGGCAAGCCACGCGGCCAAAGTCATACTTTCCGGAACGGATCCTATGCACTCGTAAGGTTGCCGGAGATCATCTCTCCCGCCTTCTGGAGGAGAACAATTTAAAGCAGTTTTCTACGGCGGTTTGAAAAAGCGATATTCAATGATGCCGATATTTTATCACTTCATCAATGATAACCTATGATCTATCAATTTTCACCCATTGAAAAAATGCTGTTGAAAAAAGGGATCATCCCACAGCCATTATTTGATTCGGACAGCAACCCCGCCTTGGGAAGAGCCCTGACGGCCGCTGTAAAAACGGGGCTTACCGATCAACTCTCCGCCACCTATACGTCAGCGGGGGACCTGGCGCGAAAAGCCGGCCTCAATGAGACCGTAGTGCCTCTGGTACTGGATTGCCTGGAGGCTCTGGGTTATGTAAAAAATAAGGGCGATGCTTACGCTTTTTCGAAAACAGGGAAAAAGTTCCTGAACCGGGATTCTCCTGCCAACCTGATTAATTACCTGCTTTTCAGCGAGAAAATCCATTATCCTTCTTTTGCCGGATTGGATGAGGTATTGCAATCGGGACGCAGGCAAAGGAACAATCTCGGTGATTTCTCCCCTGATGACTGGAAGTTGTTTACCCTCGCCATGGCGGACATCGCCCGCATGAGTGTGGAAGAGGTGACCAAAGCGATTCCTGCACCGGAAGGAAAGCGAAAATTATTGGACCTTGGCGGCTCCCACGGCCTGTACAGCATTTATCAGTGCAGGAAGAACCCCGCGCTGCAGGCGGAAATACTGGACATGGAAAGCATTCGTCCTTTCCTGGAGCAAAACATCCGGGATTATAATATGCTGGACCAGGTTTCCCTGGTGGTGGGAGATTTTATGGTTGACCAGTGGGAAATTGACTATGATATGATCTTCGCTTTTAACATTGTACACGGGTTGAACGCCGGGGATAATCAGAAATTATTCTCAAAGGCCCATCGATCCCTGAAAAAAGGCGGCATACTGGTGATCTTCGATCAGATCAAAGACCTGGGCGGCAAGTTCCCGCTGTCCCGCGCCATACCCGCTTACATGGGCCTCAATCTTTACATCCAGACCGGGGGCCGTACCTATGGCGCCAGAGAGCTTGCCACCAGCCTGAAGCAGGCGGGATTTTCATCTGCACAGATAAAGAAACTGCGTTTACCGGGAATGGGGCTGGCAATCGGCAAAAAGTAAACACCCCTCCTTTACCGCTATTAGATCCGGTTTACCGGGCTTGGATGAGCAGCATTGACCGGTAAGCTGTTCAACCGCGATGGCCTTTCGGGTCAAAATACGATCAGGATCAGGCTCTTTCAGTTTGGAGCCTTTCGGGAACCGGGGCACCCACGCGCCATATTGTCTTCTTGTTACATTCTTTCTCCGGTGGTCAACTGCACGCGTCAGATGGGCGGGAGCGGCCATTCGTCTATTGCGAAGGCCCGGAATGCCGCCGATTTGCAGCGCCGTCTGTTTCGGCAGCCCATCACAACAAGAAAACCCAATACCGGCAGGGTCCCGTTCCCCCGGAAAAATGACGACGTGAATATACGGTTACCTATATATTATATTTTTTTAGATGTACTGGCCGCGGCCTGCAAGCCGGTTTCAGGCCAAAAAGGCGTCTGCCCGATTGGGATAAGTCCGCCATGAAGGCATCCCGAAGGGAATCCGGCATTCTGCCCAACCCACCGGTACCGTTTACATCAGTTTCCGGCACGTTTACCAATCCATCTTCCCGTTTCCCTAACCAGAGAACGCCATTTTAGGGCATGGTGTATACCTTTATTCGGTTGATGAATGTTTTGTATTCCCTACCCATCGAATACATGGAAGCAAAAGGTTTTCCTTTTTTTAAAACAACCATATTTTAAAACCAATAAACCCAGGCCCCAATGCCTTCCGCGGGTAGATGAGGCATTCAGGCACAGATCCTTTTCGCAGTAAAAATCCTCTCTTCGATGAATAGAACATTTACAACAATCGTTATACTCCTATTACTAGCCACTACCACCGCCCAGGCCCAGATCTATGACAAGGGCATCAATGTCCTGAGCGCCGGTTTTGGCTTCGGATCCGCCCTTGTCATGGGGACGACGACAAAAACACCTATGTTTTCCCTGCAATATGAACGAGGGCTTGTGGACATTAATGGATCCGGCTTCATCAGTCTGGGATGTTACGGGGGATACAACCTATATTCACTGGGAGCTGACAAATTCAGCTATACCATCCTCGGCCTCAGAACCGCTTACCATCTGAACAGCGTCAATTTAGGAAACGTCGATGTATATGGCGGCATGATGGTATCGTATGATTTCAGGGGAGCCCCTTCCCAGGGTTTTCGCAAACGCTATTTAGGGTTATCAGGAGCCGATCTCTACCACAGTAAATTTGATTTCATGCCGTTCATAGGCGCCCGATTCCTACTCAATGAGAACATGTCGGTCTTCACAGAGGCCAGTTACGGAGTATCCTTCATTAGCCTTGGCTTCGCTTATTTTCTTTGATAGCGTGTTTGGGATCATTAACTTTGTGTGGCTTTAAACTTTGAAGCGGATACCGATCCCGTCGCGATGATTTGCCGGATGTCCGGTCACGCAACCCTATAGCGTTCGCTGTGTCGTAGGGTAAGGGTATAAACAACTTCGCTCTGCTATCCGGGAGACCCTATCGCCCGGGAATCCTGTTGATCGATTCTTTCGACCCATAAGCCGATCCACCGGTTTGTTGTAAGGGAATACATAAAGCTGCATAAGGGCCTTATAGAACGCTTGTTCTATTGTCGGTGCGGTCCCTGTGGCCTAAGTTTGCGTTGATCAAAGCGACCCGGTGGAAGCGATAAAACCTTCCCTGCCTGTAGTCTACGTTGCGGTCCGGCATCCAGGGACCCGGTACAAAACACAGGCATACGGGTGAAAAAACAGATACTATGAATACAAGAAGAAAATTCATCATCATCGTGCTTTTCGCTGTTACAATGGATTGGGCCCTGTGGCTGGGCGGACAGTTCTTTAACGCTTTAATGGTCATTCCCGGATGGGCGTTTGACCCTCCGGCAACCATCAGATTGTACCAGCACAATATGCTGACGCATATCCACGCTTATTTCTTTATGGTGGCCAATCCCGTTTTTCTACTGCCCTTATTGATCATCGCGTGGTTTCTGTCACGCAGGTTGGAGAAGGCATTCAGCAGATGGCTGGGCATCGCCGTATTACTTGATCTATTCATTACGCTGATGGTGGGCATCTGGATGGCGCCCACCGCGCGCAGCATTTTTGATGCCGCCACTCACGGAGCAACGTCCACCAACGTTGCGGGCATCGCGCTGCATACCTGGAGGATCGCCAATGGATGCAGGATCGCTCTGGGGATGGTCACGTTGCTCTTCCTGTTGATTTCCATATCAAAACTTCACTTGCTTAGGTACGGACCATCGGGCAGGCAGGCAAACAGGCTGCAACCGGAAACAATTGAACCGGACAAAGCATCCGCCTGATAAAACTTATATTTTTGATGCATACATATATACCTGCCAGAATCATGGAACAAACATTCACTGGCTACTACCTCCCCTGCCATCCGCATGAATCTCTTTCAGGACGTTATGTGTTAAAAAAAAGGAAGTGCCCACTAACTTTCGTTCTATTGTTCCGCCATTAAAAAAGTTAAAACTTTGCCTCATCATTACAAACAGCTATTGAAGAACAGAGCGTCAGGATCCCTGCAATCACTAAATTTTTTTTGAGGTATCAGACCACAACAATTTAACCTATCAAATCTCATCAATTAACATGGACCATTTATTCTCTATCGGACTCTTTATCCACATCATCGGGATCACTTGTATAGCAGGCGGCTCTATCGGAGGGCTTGTACTGGAAACCCACATTTGGAAACATATCCGGAAATCACCGGATAATGTGCGTGTGCTTGGACCGATCATGCCGAATTATCCGGTGATCATTCAGGCCGGTACCTTATTGATGCTATTCAGCGGCCTGCTGATGCTGGGGGCCCTGGGCTGGACCGTGGCGGGCCAATGGTGGTTTATCATCAAAATGGTACTCGTGGCCGGCCTGGTATTAAACGGCGTATTGGTGGCCAGGCCTAATGGTGCCCGATTGCGCAAGCTGGTTCCCCGTCTTGCCAGGGGTGAAGATGTAAAGGCTGAGCTAAACAAGGTAAAAAGAAACATGACTTTATTTCACATCAGTGAGCTGGCCATGCTGGTAACGGTTTACCTGCTGGCTGTTTTCAGATTTTAAATAGGCATTATTCGTTAACCCTCAATTTTTATAAAATGAAGCATCATACCAGCCTTATTTTAATGGCTTCCATCATGTTCAGTGGCCTTCTTTTTACCAGTTCCTGTAAAAAAGGAGACGATGCCAAACCGGCTCCGGCCGCCAATACCGTAAAGGCTTCTGTCAATACAGCCGGCCAGGGCACCTTTGCTTTTACGGCCTCTGAGGACAGTATCGGCGTCAGTTTGCATAAAGACAGCCTGGCCATTTCATTGACCGATGAAAACACCCATACCAAGATGGTCATGCTTGGCTTCCCGGTCCGCGGGACAGGCACCTATGGTCTAACGGGGGATTTTGACAACCCTCACGCGATGGCATGGCTCTTTATCGATGGCGGAACTGCTCTAGACAACCTGTATTACGGGGGTGATGACATCACCGGTGACGGCAAAACAGATGGGGCCGGAAAACTGACCATCACCTCCCTTGGCACCAACCGGATCAAGGGAACCTTCTCCATGACCCTCTACAACATGAAAGGCGAAAAGGCCACTGTGAACAACGGCAGCTTTGACTGCGCGCTTTACCGCTACTAACCCAGGATTTACACGGACAGCACACCTTAAGGGTACGGATCATGGTGCCCTGCTGTAAGTCCTGTGCCTTATCCTCTCCTAACCTGTAATCAATTCCTTTTTTTTATTCATTCATTTAAACTAAAAAATTATGAAAAAGTACAGATTATCCCTGATCCTGGGCGCCGCCCTTTTACTGTTCGCCATCGGTGCGCAAGCGCAATCCTCTGACGCCACCACCTTTACCAAGGGAACCAGTGTCATCAACGTGGGTATCGGGCTGGGCACCACCTTATACGGCAGTGGCTACACCGGCAGCTTCCCACCTATCAGCGTATCTTATGAGCATGGCATTGCCGACGGCCGTTTCGGCATAGGGGGCTATCTCGCGCATACCGCCTCCAAATGGGGTGACAGTAAGGATTACTGGAAGTTTTCCTATACGGTCATCGGTGTTCGTGGCGACTACCACTTCTATACCACCGATAAGCTCGACACTTATGGTGGTCTGATGGTGGGCTATGATATCGTGACCGACAAATGGCATGGTGAAGGGGAGGAATCCTCCTGGAGTGGTTCGGGAAGCGGTGTTGCCTATTCGCTGTTTGTCGGCGGAAGGTATTATTTTAATCAGCATATAGGTGTCTTCGCTGAACTCGGTTATGGTGTGGCATGGCTGAATCTCGGCGTGGCATTCCATCTTTAAAATCCAATCAGGAGGATTGAAACGACTATTGGTTTTCGTTTAATGGTCGCTTCAATCCTCTTTTTTTTCAGCGCGGGCCGTGATCATGTTTTTCCGGTTCGCATTTGCCGAAAGCAAAAGTCCTCATCAGCCCGTTAAAATCCATGATCGTGATGAGGTTCTTCGATGCGTGGATCCATCATCTGAAGGCTTTGCCCGGATGGCGGTAAACGGATACCCCTGTACCGGTCTGACAGAACGATAAGCCTTTTAAATAAAAAAGCAAGTTATGCTTTGGGGTATAACCGTTGTTTGGAGGCTTCATATAATATAATCCCGGCGGCTACCGATACATTGAAGGAATCAAAATCGGTTGCCATCGGTATGGCGAAGGCGATGTCAGCCGCCCCGAGAATCGCGGGTTGAATGCCTTTATCCTCTGATCCCATGACCACCACGGTGGGTAGTTGCCAGTTACAGTCATGCAGCAGCCGTTCTGCTTTCCCTTCGCTGGCCATCACCTGAAATCCATTCAGCCGTAGGGTATCCACAGACTTCAACAGGCTGCTTTCCCTGCAAATGTAAATATGTTCCAAAGCGCCCGCGGAAGCCTTCATGGCCTCTTCATTGAGGGGAGCGATCCCCTTGTCGGGAATGACGATTGCCTGGGCGCCACAGCAAACCGCGCTACGGGCGATCGCGCCGATGTTCCTGACATCGGTGATGCTGTCGAGCATCAAAAATAAAGGCGTTTCCCCCTTCTCTACAATAAAGGAAATAACATCCTGCAGGTCGTGATAAGTAACGAGGGAAGCAATCGCAACACATCCCTGGTGATTGGCCCTGGTCAGGTGGTTCAACTTTTCTTCGGGAACCGAATTGACCGGAACCCGGTGCTGATAGGCCAGATCACGGATGGTGCGTAAAATATCACCACCCGCGTTACGTTGAATAAAAATACGTTCTATGGCTTTACCCGCGCGCAAAGCTTCTACGATGGGCTGACGCCCGATGATAAAGGCCTGTTTTTTGGTTCTCAAGAGAATTTTTGGGCAAAGGTAACGGAATTCGTCCTATTGGTGTTTAACCGGTGAAGAATGATGCCGGGACCTTTCTGTTTTTCGCGGATCATCACTGAGTCTGTCATGAGGTCTTGTTATTGGCTTTTACGGCTTTGATTTTTTTTGCTGAAATGGTAAGGTGCTTTTAGGTGCCAACCACTTGAAAGACCGGCGGACATTTTGATGGCATGAAGCATGGGTATCGGTTGCTTTCTGCATGCAATGGTTAAAGCAAGGAACCGATTTGCAAAAAAACGATGGCGGTAATGATCGCGATCCCAAAGCTTAGCAAGGTGCCTATCAAAATATATTCGGTCAGCTCTATGCTTTTTGAATCCTTTAAATCCCCAAAACGAAATACTGATTTCGCCGCCATTAAGAAACCGACGGCCTCCCAATGTCCGACGATAATGAAAATGAATGCCAGCAGGCGTTCCAATATGCCGATGTATTTTCCCGCATTCGCGAGTGACCGGCCTCTGCCCTCAGGAAGATGTGGTGACCACTTGGCTAACAACACCTGGATAATGATACCTGAGGCAACGGTTAAAAATAGGATTGCCGTAATATACAGCCATAAAAGCGGGTTTTGCCACAGGGACAATAGCGCGATATCGGGCTTAAACCACACATACCATAGGATGATCAGTGTAATAAAATGCGCCAGTTGATCAATGATAAACCAGATTGTCTGAGTGTGCTGTTTTTGGAAATACACTTTGCAAAGATCTATTATCAGGTGCGACAAGACAACCAACAACGCAAAAAGCCATAAACGGATATTCCAGAGAAGGAGCAACACTAAGCCGCCATGCATCAATACATGCACATATAACTTGAAGGACGCCACTTTTTTTTGTTCCTTTTCCGTGACCCAGCTTTTGGGTTGCAGGATAAAATCACCCACGAGATGGGCCAGTAGAATCTTTATGATGATGATCATCCGATAAGCTTTTTTAATTTTTTTTGAAACATCCGGTCTACCTCCAGCATTTCTTCTGCATTGGACCGCCGCCACCTGCCGCTTACCGAATTTTGCTTGATTTCCAGTATCCGGCCTAACTTGTCCTGGGTGGCATCCGGATGCTGTAACAGGACTTTTATGAGCTCTCCGGATGAAACCGACCATTTGTCCATAAAGATGGCCGCTAACCTGAGGTACAGGTTCATTTCTTCATTAAAATCATTCCAGGGCGTTTGAACGGCCAAGGTGGTTTTTTCCTTTTTGAGCTTTTCGAACTTTTCGCCGGCAAACACAAAGGCGGGCCCGTTGCTTTCTGATATCCGGCTGCCCGTATATTGTTTATCTCCGATGCCGATGGCCATGCGCACGTCTATGGTGCTTATATTTTTGCTGGCATCTTTCGGTGCAATGCTTTTGATCAACGCTTTGATCTCGATTGCTTTTGAAAGGGCGCTCAAAGGATCCTCTATTTCCAGCTGAAAAAAATCTCCCCAAATTAACTCCCATTGCCTGGGTGTCCCGCCCCATTTTCCCAATAGTTCCTTTAGTGGTTTTAGCCATTTCTCCGGCTGTTTCACCTTTCGGGAACCAATAATATCGCCCTTTACGATCGCTATCATTTTACAAATATCGTTTAAATTCACGATATCAACAAATATCATTGAAATTAACGATAATTTAAAACATCGCGGGAATCTATGATAATAGAAACTATCGCTTAAACGGACGATCCTTCTGATTATCACACGAAGCAACGGGTTAAGAAATTGCGACCAGGCTAATCAGAAGATGATGCCGCCCGGGATGACATTTTCAGAAGTCCCCGTATTTTATGCGCCGATGATTATCTTTGCGCCTCAGACAGTAACATTCTTTCCAAAATGACAGAAAATCAATACGACATCATTATTGTGGGCGGCGGCATTGTAGGACTTGCCTCTGCCTATAAAATAAACCTTAAATATCCTGATAAAAAAGTACTGGTACTCGAAAAGGAGACCGAAGTGGCCGCACATCAAACAGGTCATAACTCCGGTGTCATCCATTCGGGGATTTATTATAAACCCGGTTCTTACCGTGCGAGGAATTGCGTTGAAGGACGGCGCGAACTGGTGGCCTTTGCCCGGGAACATCATATCAATCATGATATATGTGGGAAGGTCATCGTGGCCACCAAACCATCTGAATTGGCCCACATGCACAAGGTATTTAACAATGGACTGCAAAACGGCGTAGAGGGAATAGAACTGATTAATGCAGCGCGAATAAAAGAAATTGAACCCTTTTGTTCCGGGCTGGAAGGGATCTGGGTCCCTTGTACCGGGATCATCGATTATGCCGAGGTAGCAAGAAAACTCGCTGAGTTGATCAAAACAAAATTCAACAGCCAATTGCTTACCGGACATGAAGTAACCGCTTTTGACAAACATTCCGATGACACTACCGTCATTACCAACAAAGGCAATTTTAATGCGAAATACATCATTACCTGTGGAGGCCTGCAATCAGACCGGCTCGCAAGCAAGGACGGCGTAAAAACGGACGCGACCATTGTGGGTTTCCGCGGCGATTATTATGACCTGACCGAACAGGGAAAATCCAAGGTAAGGAACCTGATCTACCCGGTGCCCAATCCGGTGTATCCATTTCTCGGTGTACATTTTACCAGAATGATCAACGGTGAAACAGAATGTGGTCCAAATGCCGTGTTTGTATTCAAGCGTGAGGGGTACGGAAAAACGGACTTCTCCCTGAAAGATACCGCCCAGGCTTTTTCATTTTCCGGCACCTGGAAGTTTTTCTACAAAAACTGGCGTTTCGGCCTGGATGAATACCGGAGGGCCTTTTCAAAAAGGCTATTTCTTCAACGCCTGCAGGGACTCATACCAAGCCTGGAGATGAATGACATCACGCCTGGCCGTGCGGGGGTAAGGGCGATGTTATTGGTAAAAGAAGGTGCGATGATCGATGACTTCAAAATAGCGCATAACGATCATGCCATCCATATCCTCAATGCGCCCTCCCCTGCTGCTACCGCCTCCCTCGCTATTGGCGGGCGGGTGCAACAGATGGTCGATGAATATTTTGATTTAAACTGAAACGGCTGTCATTGCCGGCTCATGGCCAGATCATATTCCCACAGGCCATTCACTGGGTAAGGATCATTTGCGATGGTTTATTCATGCTTTGCACCCGGCAATTCCCGAACGAAATGCCCATATGGAATGATAAGAAAATAGTGACCGCTGCTGACAAAAGCAGGTGAGGCAATGTTGACCGTACCGGTTTCTGCTCTGACCGACCTTGTCAGCTTAGCCTTTTACCTTCCGCCTTTCTTCCATCGTCAATTTCAATTTCAGCAGCGCCACAATGGTTAAGGAATCGGTAATTTCTCCCCGTTCAAACATTTCATAGGCTTCCTGAAAGGGGATTCTTTTTGTGTGCAGTTGTTCTGTTTCTTCCGGTTGGGCTTCATGCTGGCTCAGCCCCGTGGCTAAATAAATAATACCCAGCTCATCTGAAACCGAATTTGATAAGTGCAACTCCAGCAGCTTCTCCCAGGATGCCGCTTTCAGTCCGGTTTCTTCCAGCAACTCCCGCTTGGCCGATTCCAAAGGATCAACCCCATGGAGACCGCCTCCTTCCGGAATTTCCCAGCTATATTGATCGAGTGGAAAGCGGTATTGTCCTACCAGGTAAATATACCCGTCTTCATCCAGCGCGACGATGCCGATGGCCAGGTTCTTGAAATGTACTTTTCCATAAATGCCTTTCCCGCCATGGGGATTGAGTACCTTGTATTCGGTCAGCGTAATCCAGGGATTATCATATTTAACCTCCTGGCTCAGGATGGTCCACGGATTTTTTAGGGGATCTGCCATTGGACAAAGTAAAGAAAAAACAGTGGGTTAACCATGTCCGACGTACGAAGAACTTCCTGCGTTATTTAATCAGGTACAACAGGTTGATACCCGCATCGATCAGCATCAGGAATTTTATCACTTCCAGGCCAGCAAACCAGATATGCAGCAAAGAACGGGATGTCTCCTTTCCTTCTATGGTCGCCAGTGCGCGCCTGTCCATCACCGGCAGCAGCCAGATGGTCTGAACAAGCAGGATCATGGAAAGTAAAAAATAACTGAGTGCCTGCATAGGCAGGATAGCGGGTTTGGCAAGGATGTATCCGCCCCATAATATGATCAGAAAGACCCATTCCACCCGGTTCAATACCTTGAATATTAAGCGGCCTATGCTCAGGCCGGCGGTTAACTCTACGCCCTGCGCCCTGAATTTCAGCCAGGATTCCATAAAACTGATGGCCCCCATGAAGCCTGCCCATATAAAGCAGACGATGATCATGATGATTAAGTAGATATGCATGTTACTTTAAAGTGACTATGAGTGAGTAATGATGATTCCCTGGTATTTGAACGGGACTTAAAAAACCGGTCTCCCTCCCTCGTTTCTGATGGCGTTTAATTTAACCTCGAAAACATAAGCCATCTTACTGGCGCGGTCGTAAGCCTCGTCCACCTTGTTTCCTTCAAATTCTTTTTGCAAGGTTTCTTTCCATAAATAAAGCCACCGCTCAAAATGACGTTCGTAGATGGGCAGGGGCGCGTGTTTCATAAACGGGTTGCCAAAATAGGTCCTCCCTTCATCCAGCAGGACGGTCTGCCAAAAACGGTACATCGTGTCGAGATGCCGGTCCCAGTGGTCGCCGATCTTTTCCTCAAAGATGGGTCCCAACAGTTCATCGGAACGCACCTTACCATAAAATTCATCCACTAATTTTTTAACATCCTCCAGCGTTTTGATATCCTGCATCCTGCTTTGTTTAATCCGCTTATCGTTTTATCACTTTTTTGTGAAATCAGGCACAAAGGTACGAACATTGCATAATTTACCGGAGTGAGTTGCCGGATAAGGAAAAATATTCCCCAGGCGATGAAGGCAATCACCAGCACCCACACCCAGGCGGGTATGGCGGTGGGTGTTTCCGAACCGGTTACAATAAACATATCGGGACGTTCGCTGCCATATGCGTTGATGGTAATGGGAAGGTGATGGTCGACTACATCATGGTCCTGCAAGCCTACAACACTAATGGCCGGCCCGTTGCGCACGGTAAAAGGCACTTCTTTAATCCCCTCCTTTCCGTCGGTGGAACGCGCGATCACGCGAAGCACATGTTTACCATCGGTCAGTTTGGTCGTGTCCAGCATCATCCTGACGGGAGGCTGGTACTCGGCCAGCGGAGCCGGCTGGTCATCCAGGTATATCCTGATGGTCCTGTTGTTATTTTCCATAAAATGTGTCTTGGGGGTTGAGTATACTGTATTTGATATGAGCCGGGTCCTTTTCTCCCGGCTTTATCAGAAATTTGATGCTGAAGTACAGTACTGCCAGTACGATCAGGATACTGACCACCATGATCACGTAATCCCAGCCATTTCCCGGGCCGGGACCATGGACCACCCCTTTGAGCCAGGCCGGTTGTTGTTCTTCACAAAGTTCGCAGGCCGGCGCCGAAGAGATCAGGCCAATCAGCAGTACCCCCAGCATGATGATTTTTTTTAGCATGATTATGTTTTTTTAAACTACTCCACTTTTGAAATAAATTTCCTTACCGGTCATCGCGTTTAATCAAAAAGCATCAGGGTCTTGAAGCCCTTATTTTTGCCACTTCCTCCACCGTCACCGTTTTGCTGTGATTGCCCCAATGTGTTCTTTCATAATTGATGATGGCCGCTATTTCATCATCACTCAGCCGGTCCTTAAAGGGGGGCATCACACTGTATTCAGAACGGGCGTCATAACCCTCCAGGACGATCTTGATATGCAGGCTGGCATCATCGTTATCCACAACGGGACTTCCTTTCAACGGCGGGAAAGCCCCCTTCACGCCCTGGCCGTCCGGTTGGTGACAGATGGCGCAGGTGCTTTGAAAAAGCGCCTCACCATTGGCTTTTGGCGCGCCTGAGACCATCGATGCGCTGTCGGTGGCCGCGGTGGCTGCCGGGGGCGCCGTGCCGGCGGATGGGCTGCTTTTTCCAAGGATGGATTTGGGGGTGGGCAGAAAGTCTTCGGGCTTTGGCATGGGTGTCTGTTTCAACGACAACAGATAGGCGACCAGGTCCTGGGCGTCCTTTGTCGCGACAATATCGCCTTTGATGCCTTTACGAAAGTCTTCGGGGACGTTTACAAGAACGTCTTTAGCGGAATCCGCGTTGGCTTTTACCTCAAACAACCAGGAGAAAGCCGGCATGATGGATTGGGGCACCATCGCCCTTGGATTATACAAATGGATATACTGCCATGTTTCACTCGGCAGTCTTTCACCCACGTTGGTGAGGTCAGGGCCGGTACGCTCACTGCCCAGAATGGAGGGCGATTGTTGCCATGTATTCATCCTTTCTTTGCTGTAGAAATAATCCGACGGAATGGAGGGCCTTGCGCCCCACATTTTATCCATTTCAATATTACGCACCTGCTGGGTATGGCAGGCGACACAACCATTGGAAATGAAAACCGCCATTCCACGCCGTTGCTGGTCGGTCAGGTCCTTTTCCTTTGGAAGAGGACCGTTATCGGCTTCCACTACAAAAGCGGGAACCACCGCTATAAAAAAGCTTAACAGCGCATACATCACGAAGATGGTGAGTAATAATTCCTTATGGTTTTTATGAAAATTGAAGATCATCGATCATGATTTTTTAAGCCAACGATAATGCTTTTGATGTTTGCAAATCTTTCCGTTCTGTCTTCTTTTCTTTAAACATGAAATAAATATTATAGGCGAATACGAAATGGGAAAAAAGCATCAGCGACCCGCCGATGGCGCGCCACAGCCAGTAAGGGGCCATTTTGACCACCGACTGAATAAAGGGAACCCCCTGCATCCACATGACGCCCCGCATGGTGCCTCCGATCATCAGGGAAAACTCATACATCAGCAGTCCGATGAAGGCAAACCAGAAATGCATGCCCACATAAGCCTGCCTGGGTTCCCTTCCGGTGATCCTGGGCAGCAGATAATAGAGGCATCCCCAGACCATAAAAGTGATAATGCCATACATGGTCATATGGGAATGGGCAACGGTATAGTCGGTGAAATGCCAGGCGTAATTGGTAAACCGGAAGGCCTCAAAACTACCCTGGGAGGAGCCCAGGAAATAATAAACCACCCCCACCAGCAAAAAGGGCAGCACATAACTGTCAGAGATAGCCTTCCAGCTTCCTTTCATGGTCAGCAAAAAGTTGGTGGTCCCCGAGATCACCGGAATGAACATCCCCACACTAAACACGATGGCGATGGTTTGCAACCACCATGGCAACGGGCTGAAGATAAAGTGGTGCGATCCGATCATGGTATAAAACAGCATCTGGGTCCAGAAGGCCAGCACCCCCAGGGAATAGGAATAGATCGGTTTGTTCAGGGCCGCCGGCAGGTAATAATACATGAGCCCAAGGGTAAAGGTCATAAACCACATGCCTACCGCATTGTGCATATAATATCCCTGGATCACCGTCTCCCCCAATCCCTGCTGGTACCAGGGCAGATAACCGATGGTGACCATGGTCAGCGTCCAGATCAGGGCCGCCAGGATGTACCAGTTTGAAATATAGATCTCCTGGGCCTTTCTGCCTGCGACCGTTTTATAAAAATTATAGAGTGTCAGCAAAAGTCCCGCGGCAAATAAACCCATGACAGGCCAGATGTATTCCCTGTATTCACCGCCGCCGTTATTGATGCCAGCCATCAGGCAGAAATCGCCGATGACGACAGCAGCGTTCAGCAGGGACAAGGACCACCAGCCGATTTTAAGGCTGTATATTTTTGTATTGGAGGTCCTGGGGATGACGAAATAGGCCAGCCCTATCATTGCCAGGGAGGCCCAGCCCCAGAAGACGGTATTGGTATGTACAGGTCGCAGCCGGCCAAAGCTGAGCCAGGAAAGGTGATCCACATCGGGACTTACAAATTTGATCCCCAGGTATTCTCCTACCGACGTGCCAAAGATCAGCCAGAAAGCGGCCATGCCGATAAAGGCAAGGATCAGCTTTTTTAATCCGGGATCAATTTGCAAAGGCGCCTGCAGGTATTTTTTTTCACTGATGAAAGGGACCTCCATCTCAGAAGATGCGCTTTTGATCACGCCTCTTTCATCTTCCGGAACTGCCCTTCCGGAAAGTTCATCCCCCCTGAGCGTATAGCGCAACGCGGATTTTCGCTTCGCAAGCAATTCATTCAGATGCGGGTCGCTGTTGTTTAACAACTCCTCCCGCAACGCTTTGCGCGCCTTTTCCATGCGCTGTTCCCGTGCGGTGGCAATGAGTTTACTTACTTTCGCCGTCACAAGGAGCACCAGTAATATCAGCAGCAAAACCGCCACCACAATGGCGCCGATAATGCCCGCGTGTGAAAACACTGATTGTTGTTCCGCCGTCTGGCTATAGGCGATGGAGGGCATCAGACTGAGCAGAATGACAGCTGCTGCCGGGACAAGGGGATATAACAAGGCCTTAAAATACCTCATAACTTACGCGTTTGTTTTGAATGGAATTGGTATTTGACAGGGGAATCAGCCGGCCTG
>DASULB010000215.1:0-4733 GCA_036278455.1 Chitinophagaceae bacterium
CATATAATAATTGTTCGGCCTTTAATGCCATCGCAGCTCCTTTGGTCGCTCTTCCCGGCTCCGAAGGGAAACTTTGAGGCAGCAAGTCAATAGCACTGTCACATTCACTGACTATATAATCCGTTACATCCTGATAGGAACTTTTTGTAACGTCCAGTAAATCATCGGAGATATCGAACTGATGAGTGATCAAAATAGCCTCCCCGTAAACATTAACCAATTGAGAATAGAAATAGGCCCTCAGAAAATGCATCTCACCCTTCATTTCCTTAATTCTCTCGTCTTCGCCTGGTACATCCAGATTATCGATATTATCGAAGAATTGATTTACCGCCCTGATTTTATAATACATATATCCCCATTTTCCCGAATTGATGGTGAAATCCCGGTCCGGAGAATAGGTACCGCCCTTGTTATAATTCACGCCAAGAGCCTGTGCATTGGATGCATCCATAGTCAGATTAGCCACGCTTTGGCCGCCGGCCCAGTTAAACATAGAATAGGTTTCGTCCGTCATGGCTCCGAGGCCCATACCATCGGTAACCCAGTTCCCTACCCCATTATAGGTCTCATTAACAAAAGCCTGTACCAGATCCAGGGAAGACCATACCGTGTTAGCATCATACTTATCGGAGGGGCTGGACTCAAATACCGATTTCTCACAAGATACCGGCAGGATAAAAAGCCCCAGAAGTATTATATATATAAATTTTTTCATTTCCATTTTTTTAAAGTTTTAATCTCACGCCGAATTCGACAGACCTTTGTATCGGGTAACCTCCATTGCCTTCAGGATCTTTCCAGTTTCCTTCTATGTGATCAGAAATCAGGAAAAGGTTATTACCTCTCAGGTAAAGCTGAAAATCCGAGGTATTTCCATGGCTTAAAAGTTTTAACGGAAGATCATAGGACAAACTCACATTTTTAAACCGGAGGAAGTCTGCTTTTCTTAGCCAAAATGTGGAATTCGCCCCATAAGTGCCGGTAGAAGAGGCTCCGTTAATTCGGGGATAGATGCTTTCTCCATTTTGCCATCTGTTTTCAAAATACATTTTGTCACTGCCCATTGGCGAATAGAGGGAAATAAAGGCGTGTGCCTGGCCCTGAAGCAGAATAGAAAGATCGAATTTTTTATAGCTTAATCCCAGGTTGATGCCATACATGATTTCCGGAATCCGGCCATAATTAATTCTTTTCATATCCAAACTATTTATAGCACCGTCCCCGTTCAAATCTTTTACCCAAATATCGCCTGGTGCAGTAAGATCGTCGTCTCCGTGCACGGATCCTTTTATTTCGTCCTGAGTCTCATAAATCTTTACCGCATCATATAGTAACCAGGAATCGATGGGCCGTCCTTCATATTTTTGATATTCTGTTACGCTTGCCGGTTCGTCATAAAACTCCACCTCATTATGGGCATATGACAAATTAGCGGCAACCGAATACGACAGATTTCTGTTGATCTTGTCCTTATAATCTAATGATATTTCAAAACCGCGGTTATTGACCCGGCCTAAATTTTCATCGGGCAAAACAAGTCCGGTATACTCAGGAACGGAAGCGTGCCTGGCGATCAGGATATTCTTTCTTCTGGAATAGAAAAAGTCCAACTCAAATCCCAATTTACTGCCAAATAGATCTCCATCCAGTCCTATGTTGGATGTGGTGGCTGTTTCCCACGTTATATTGGGATTAGCTACGGTGGATTCAAAGATACCAGGGAGTGTACCGTTTCCATAATCGTACCCGGCCAGTACGCCCCATTCGTAGGCGGTATAATCGGTATATCGGTAAGTGGTGAGATATTGAAAAGCAGGTACCGCATCGTTGCCCATCTGTCCCCAGGAAGCGCGCAACTTGAGATTGGAGATCGCGGAGATTCCTTTAAAAAAAGGTTCTTCTGATATCCTCCAGCCGACAGAAACTCCGGGAAACGTTCCGTACCGCTTTCCAGGCGGAAAATTTTGTGATCCGTCTCTTCTTAGCGAGACAGTGGCAAGGTATTTTTCCTTGTAATTATAATTAATCCTGCCAAAATAGTTAATCCGCCCGCTTGCATTCGAATGTCCCGTATTCGTCTGGCCGTTTGATTCGCCTGTAAATAGTTCGGGAAGCGCCGCCGACGGTAACCCTTCCTTGAAAGCATATAAATAAGTCATCTTATCCTTATTCTGTTCATAGGCAATAAAGGCATCTATGCTATGAAGACCGAATTTTTTCTGGTATGATAATTTTGCATTAAATAATACCGACTCATAGGTGGCTTTGCTCTGTGATAATTTTCTTTTTGTCGCGTCAACCGCCTTGGTATATTGATCCGTATTATAGTCATATAACCATTCATCCCAAATATTGAAAAAGGAGGAATTATTGTCTGACTTTGAATTAATAGATCCATACATGGTAAAAGTAAACCCATTGACAGGTAACTTCCAGTTTAAAGTAATTTTTGAATTAATAAGGTTGTCGGTAGTTTTATTGAATCCCGCTCTTGAGGACACAGACTCAGCCGCATTCAATTCTCCCGGTTGAAAACCTTTACCCACTCTTCCGTCAGGAAAGTAAGCCACCAGATATCGTCCGCCGCGTTTTGCATAATTCCAGGGACTGCCGTCCCCGTCCCAAAAATTTCTGTTCTCACGCCTGTTGAGCAGATCAAGGCCCAGGGAAATAGAGCTTGTTATCTTAACGTCTAGATTAGTGCGCAGTGATACCTGATCATAAGGATAGCCTGTACCCTTAAAGACGCCATCCTGGTGAAGGTACTGGCCGGAGACAAAGTATTTAATATTTTCCGCTCCGCCGCGAACAGACAAGTTATAATTCTGGGTCTTCGTCCAGTCTTTTAACAGAATTTTCGGCCAGTCGGTATTGGGATATTGAAGTGGTTCCGTCTGATCTTTAAGTAATTGAATTTGTTCATCGCTCCATTGCGGAGGCTCTCCAGGCAACTTGGATTCGTTCTGTAAAACCGCTTCCTGCCATGAATCCAAAAGATGAAGTCTTTCGGTGGGCTGAGAAAATATCACATTGGCACTTGCAGTAACCGTCGGTTTGCCCAAAACACCACGTTTTGTCGTTATCAATATAACGCCGTTCGCCGCCCTTGCGCCATAAATAGCTGCGGAGGCATCTTTTAGTACTGAAAAGGATTCGATATCCTCAGGGTTCATGCGGTTAAAACCATCGTCGCTCGGGACGCCGTCAATGACGACCAGGGGACTTGTACTGCCAAGAGTGCCTTTTCCCCGGATATAAATGCCTGCATCATCCGCACCGGGCTCGCCTCCGGGGGAATTAACGATCACGCCCGGTATCTGGCCCGCAATGGCATTAGACAAGTTAGGCACAGGAACTTTAGACAATTCTTTGGGATCCAAAGTCGAAATGGAGCCCGTTAAATTAACTTTTTTCTGAGTACCGTAACCAATAACGACGAGTTGATTTAATTCGGATGAAGAGGCTCTTAATATAATTTTTATTTCATTCTTTCCATTAACGGGTATCTCCTGGGTCTGGTAGCCCACGTACGACACCACCAATACCGCATCATCGGCAACGGATAAACTAAAATTACCTCTCCCATCCGTTGTTGTACCCTTTTCACTGCCTTTTACCTGGACCGTTACGCCGATTAAAGACTCTCCGGTTGCGGAGTCTGTAACATTACCCGTTATTTGTATAGGCGGCGGTAATTGAATTTGTTCAGTGATCGGCTTTAAATCGGGATCCCGTTTAATAACCACCGTGTTATTGATAACCGTAATCGTAAAATCCTTTCCGGGAAAATAGCTGGAAAGCACCTGCTCTATAGTGGCATTTTTAAAGTTTACGCTTCGGGGTTCGGAGGATTTGATCAAATCAGCGTCACAGAGTATTTTGTAACCGGATTGTATTCTAATTTGCTCAAATACCCCTTCAAGGGTAGCCGATGACTTCTTTAAGGTAAGCTTTTGTGCATAACCTGCAGCGCTCACCTGAAGTATGCCGAGAATCATGATACCGGATATGAGTTTCATAACCAACAGGAATTTACGGACAAGGCGGAAAGGCCGGGATACGTTTTTTGTAGATAATGTGTACATTTGTAAGTCTGTTTAAATCATACAATGAATGTTGTATTCGTAGTTCAAGGTTTTTACAGATATGGCCGGAAGTGTTGCACCGCTTCCGGTTTTCTGTTTGTTGTCATATGTTTATGTCATAGGCATTATTTTTTGTACCGGTCTGACAGACAACACCGGCTTAGTGAATAATTTATTGGGTAACAATAATTTTCCGTCCTGATGTCTTAAAATGAGCTACTCCGGTCAGTTCAATCAATTTCAATACTTCCGATACGTCTGCATACCGGCTTACACTCCCCCATACGCTTTTACCAGACACATCATTTTCATAAACAACGTCTACATCGTACCACCGGGCAATTTGTTGCATAATATGCCGGAGAGAGGTGCTGCGAAACACAAATTGGCCGTTCTTCCAGGCCACCACCTCGGTGGTATCCGCCTTTCTAATGCGGATCTGCCGGTTTACCAGCGCCTGCTCACCCGGATAAACCAGCCGGGACTCCCCGCCCTCGTCGAGGACCACCCTGGCAGCTCCTTCCAGTAAAGTTGTTTTAGCTAAAGAGTCCTCGGGATAAGCCTCGATATTAAAATGAGTGCCTATATCCTGCACAGTCTGTCTTTGGGTCACCACTTGAAAAGGTTGAGCCTCATCATGAATAA
>DASULB010000216.1:0-11796 GCA_036278455.1 Chitinophagaceae bacterium
TTTATCGTTGGCGATCATGAAAATTGCAATGCCAATAAAAGGAACTATAAAAATGGTAATTGCCTGTGCCAGCACGATCAGCTGTATGGGAAGCTTGCCGAAGGCAATGGCTACCACTGCCCCGATACTGATGACCAATGCTATGAGAAACCGGATCCTTCCTGAATTCAGGCTTCCACCGTAACCTAATGCGTCTCCCGACAGGGTACCGCCCAACGTTGCATTGCCAATAAGAGAAGAAAAGGATGCACCAAAAAGGCCTGCGAGGAAAATATAGGAAGCATATTTGCCGAAGGCAGGTTCCAGTGCCTGAGCCATGTCAGTGGCAGAATGTATAACAACACCTTCCGGGTGCAAGACGGTAGCGGAGCAAATCAATAAGATGACGCTCATAAGGCCCAGCAGGCATATGCCTACGACGCTTTCTTTTCCGGATTGCCGGATATCGGGATGCAGCCTTTTTCGTTCCTGGACCAGGTATGATTGATAGCAGGCACCGACAATAGAGAAGCAGGAGGCCATGAAAGCAATAATAAGACCCATAGATCCTTTCGGAATGGAAGGAGAGAGGCCCGAGACAATATCAGGAACAGAGGGTCGCGACAAAACTAAGGTAGTTATAAAGGCAAAAAGCATCAGGAAGACCAGGGCGATCATGACTCTCTCCAGTATTTTGTAAAAGGCCCTGAAGAAAAGCAGGCTAATGGTGATCAGGTTAAAAACGATTATCCAGAGCACCTGGGAAGTATGGGTAGGCTCGGCAATAGAGATGCCAATGCCTATGGAATTGCCTGCCTGAAACGAAGAAGTAACCAAAAATATGCCTACCCCGGTTGCTATGCCTGTTGCTTTGCCCCATTTTTTCCTGATGGTAGTCAGCAACGACATTTGCGTGGCAATACCGATCCTGGCTGACATGTTCGTAAAAATGATCATGAACAAGACAGCAATAATCACAACCCATACGAGTGAATAATTATAACTGGCGCCGAGCATCGTGGTAATGGTGATTTTACTCGGGCCAAAAACCAACGCGGCAATGATGATGCCGGGCCCTAGCGATTGTAGCCATGATTTCCATGAATATGTTGGAAAGCTTTTACCAGGATCATTCTTCTGCGTGTTTAGTTGCTGTGATGATATCTCCAATTTAAATTACTTTAGTGATTAATGATATTTTATTTAATTACTGACAGCCCGTTATATTTAAGAAAATATTCGAAGAATAAATAGGCTGTTTCATTTGACTCATCAGTAGGGGAGTGGTGGAGTCTGTTCGTCATGGCCACACGGTCGTTATCACCTAATAGTTTATTAACAGCGATTGTCCAGTTCAGCGGTATCCACCGCTTCGGTGTGTCCTCAGAGCCTCCTGATACCAGAAAGGGGCGCGGCGCCATTAAGGCGTGCAGTTCATGGAGATCATAGCCTTCTGATACTAATTTCGGATATAGTCCTTTGACAGGATTATCGGGAGTGATCATTCCTCTCTTTCTCCATGGTTTGGGGTAATAGCCCAGGTACCATGGCTCCCAGTAGTTAACCGCCTTACGGCTTTCGTCAAAGACGATACCTGGGTCGGACCACACTGCACAGGCAAATTTATCAAAAAGGCAGGATGCAAACATTGCCCATTTCCCGCCAAACGAATGACCCATAATACCGATCCGATCAGGGTCTACCTGCGGTACTTTGGAAAGTACGTACCATGCATTCGCGGCTGCACATGCCAGCATCGAGAGTGGTTCTACCGTCGCATTTTTGATAGTTGGATAATAAAGCGAAAAGGTTTTTTCTTTAGTCGCCTCTGATGTGCCAAGAGATAAGGTTATAAATCCTCTTTTTGTCAATTGATAAGCAAAATCGCGATTAGGGTGATCCGGTGTTCCCCATCCTATAGCTGTCTCGGGCTCATAATAGACCGTAATCACTGCCGGCTTTTTCCCTTTTCCGTCCGGGATCAGGAGATAGCCTTTTGTCTGTTGGTCAGGTGTCCAGTAAAACCGAACCCGGTACTGTGTAAAGCCATCCCGACGGGTAGAATCTATAATGGTGAGATGCTGATCCTTTAGCAAAGGAGGCCATTCTCCCATCATTTTATTCCATTGTGTTAATATTTCCTTACGTCTTTTTGGCCAATCATGGGCGGTTGTTACTGTGTCTCCGTTATAAAATCTGAAAGGAGACCGGTATTGGCCGTATTTTCCTTTATATCGGGGTGGAGGTGAAAAGTAAGGTGAAATCTTTTTCCATATAGCAGCCCTTTTTATTGAATCGGAAACATGCATATCCTGACCTGAGGAATAATTTCCCGCAGATAACAGAAATGAGCACAAAAGAATTATTTTGGTTGTAGTTTTCATTATCAGTTAAAAATGATCATCCGCTATTGTGGCGGTTGTCTTACCCGTATGGCTTCGGGGTTTGCAACCGGCAGTCTGTCGAATACTCTCTGTTCATGTAGCCTCTGGTTTAATTATTTCATCAAACTGAGTCGATGGTTTTATAGTCGATAACTGAATAAACTGGAACCACTGATATAATAAATGCTTTTATTGAGATAAGCTCCACCGGCCCTAACAGGCTGGGGAGGATGGTCTAGTAATATCAGATGATACGATTGGTTATCTATCTTAGCGATGGCATCCACAAACAATACATATAAATCATCACCATCACCCCTAATAAAGACCCGCGGACATTGCCCTGCTACCGAATACCCAAATTCACTCGTCACATCCTTTTGGTAGATGACACGCTTGGTATTAGGGTCAAACACGAAAAAAATCCGACGATCCGCAATACCATACACCTTCCCATCTTGTCTGGTGATCAAATCGGTATAGGTCTGGACGCCAGGAATAACAGCCCCTTTCCAATCCACAGTTTTAGTCTCTTTGTCTATAATATATAATTTCGCCAGGTGAGCCTTTTTCTCTCCCCCAGTACCAGGCGCAGTGGTGGTGCCTCCAAGTATTTTGCCGTCATTCAAAACGGTTAGACTCATAGTGGACTGATTTGCTACGATATCACGATCCGTTAATAACACATGCTTTTGGGTCTTCATGTCATAAAACACCAGTCCCCCTCCGGTATAACCATAATCAGGGCCACCCCCCATAATAATGGTTTTTCCGTCAGGGCAGACGATTACCCGGTGTGGACGATGTATTACCGGGCTGCAATGAACCAATATCCTGGGATTTTCATTGGCGTCCCCAGTCCTGGTACCCGTGTAAGGTTTCTCGGTATCCCAGACTACGAGGTTCCCGCCCGGATATGATCCGAAAAAGACATATTTACCCTGGGTGGTCAAGGTATTATACTGCCCGTAGGCCGCCTTATGATTCCACGAATCTTTATCAACAGTATATTTCAATAACCTCATGGGAAACGAACTGCCCCCAATGATGGATTGTCTATCAGGCGAAGCAGCCACACCCATGACCCATGTTCCCTGGGTGGTATAATCAAAATTGACTGTTTGCAGGCCCTGACCGGGAAGTTTTTTAATTGTTAGCTTCCTGTTGATCAAATCAATACTTTTTACGCGTTCTCCGTTTGGAAAATTCAGAAGACGCAATGCCTGTGAACCGGTAAGTATCTTTTTTTCATTCACCTGGTGGTTATTCCCAATCTTTTTAATGGTGCCGAGATATAGCTCATACCAGTCAGACTTGCTACCTTTAAGGGCTTGTCCGTATACTTTCCCGTTTTTATCACGGTAAACATATGCGGTTCCCCGTTGCCTTTCTGAAGGTTGCAGTAAGGGTTTTGTTTCATGCGTATGAGGATTGAAAGCAATAATCTGGCTGCTGGCATTTCCGATCGCAAAATAAACCCAACCATGATTGTCTGTGGCCATATAACGCTGATATTGTTGCCAGTTCTCTTTATGAACATAACCGTAATCTGTTAACTGCCTGGTCTTGGGATCATAGCAAACCAAGCCACTGTTAGGATAGGTGACAGCCCACACCCTGCCCTGGTCATCTTCCGTCATTCCCATCGCCATTCCGGGAGCGGTTTTGTGGTGAAATGTAAAGGCTCTTTTTTTAGGATCAAATTCCACAAAATTTCCATCAAATAGCGTATAGAGCTTACTCCGGGACGAGAACAATGAAGAGTAAGGGCACTCCCCTTTTGTCTTAAAAGGCATTGGAAATTGTTCACTAGCGCCTGTGGCCGCATCAATCATCAGCAGCCCGTATCCTCCTCTTCGATCAAAAAGCCATAGCAACACAACATTCCTCCCCTTGCCGTCTACAGTGGCTACTATACCTCTGTCATTAGCAAATGGTGCCGCAACTCCATGGTCTGTGAACCGCTCTTTTTCATAAGAAGGTATTGTGTTTTGTTTTGAATTTCGTAAACCGGGCAGGAAGGGGAGCGCGATTATACCAATCATTAAGAAATAAAACTTACTCATAATTTGTTTTTAAAAAATATAAAATAGGAAGCTTAATTACCTGATTTTTTGTATTGCGTTGATTGATTCATTCATATGTAACTGGAATATTTGCAATATATCAGGCAGTTCTAATTCCTTGATCATTTTTTTTACTGCCAATTATTTGAAATCTGTATTTCAAATATTTTTTATAATAAGGGACGAAACCTGGGTGATTAATTATTGAAAATAATAATCTTCCATTCGATTTCCTGTGAAAAGGAGCCTTACTGACAGACGCCATGGCTCTCACAACTAATACTAAAGTTATAATCCTAAGAACCTTTTTGCATTCCCTGATCTCAAAAGCTCTTTGGTTGCTGCATCTGCTTCATGCTCTCTTAACGATTCAATTCTTAACATGCCTGTGAGGTAATCAAGTATGGGGGAGTGTGTACCAAACCCAAAACGCTCTTTGCCCTGTGTCTCCAGAAGGTTTCCCAGGTATGTCAGTGCCCTTCCCGAGGTGTCCATCAGTACTTCCGTCTTTTTGAATAATGCCGCATCTGTTTCATCAAGATGCATGGTGTTGGCTATATTTAGGATCATATATTTGGCATCCGGGACTTCTCTGATGATCGGGAAAATATCCTTTAAGGCCCATTCGGGCTTGGGCGTATATACCACATAATCTATATCCATCCACGATCGCTGACGGCTATCTACCATGCGGTAGGTAAAAGATACCGGTATTCCAAGATCTCTCGCCCTTTTGACCAGTTCAATCAGTGCAGGATCGTTAATCCCGTAATCATGATATTTTGGATATAAGCGAATTCCCTTCATCCCGAATTTTTTGACGCACTCCTCCAGGTCATACCTCCAGCCCGCATATATCGGGTTGATCACTCCGAAGGGTATAAAGCGTTCCCGGTCACGTCCCAGGGACCTTAATTCGTCGTATAACTCCCGGTTCGCCGACTGCGTATTTTTGTAAAATATCCCATTCAGGTTACTGATCACCGACAACGATACACCAAACTTATCCATTCTTTTAACCAATGAAGCACAGTTATTATACTGCAACTGCATGAAAGGCCAGTGCCCTACGTATGCATTAATGTCAATTAACATTTCGGCCTCCCTTTTTTAACAGGTTATTATAATTATCGAAAAATATTTTCTGCAACTGCTGCTCGCTCAGATTCGAATCCAGTATTTTTCCAACACTTTGGTAGTAGCTGTTATCGGATCCAAAAAATAATCGGTTCTCCCCAAGGTTTTCTATTGCAAAATCTATCATATTTTCTGCATTATTGCTACCTGAGGTATCTACATATACATTAGGATGATCTCTGAACAGCTTACATTCATATTCCCAGTCACCGCCACCTCCAATATGGGCATATTGAAACATGCCTTCGGGATACCTGTTTGCTATATCAACAAAGTCTTCAGGAATAGATGTATTGGGTTGCTTATTTCCATTGTACTTCATCCGGTAACCTCCTACACCGAGCTGGCATTCGGCATGAGAAAAAATGATCATCTTCATATCAATCAATTTCTCGATGACCGGGTAATAACTTGGATCATTGATCTTTACCTGGTAGTATAGCTCCCCTGGGCCTATCATTCCCGCGTCCGAGCATCTTTTGATCTCTTCAAGCGATTCCTTTTTATAGACGGGATTTAATACAAAGCCACCCAAGAGGCGATCCGGATATTGCTTGATAGCCTTTATCGTAAGATCATTGAATTTTCTGAACTGGTCGGGCGTACCCGGCATGACATCCAGGTATCTCGAAATTACCTGCTTATCTATACCCAACCGTTTTCCGAAATCCAACTGTACCTCAGGGCTGTCTTTTGTCCAGTATATGTGTGCATGCGTGTCTATTTTCCGGTATTTCATGACTTCCTTCATGAGATTATATTTCTTTGGCTTAGAGGAAGAGCTGTGGTCGGTTCCTTCCGGTCTTACCCCTCCAGCCACACTTTTTATATAGTTCACAGTTAAAATACCCGCAGCACCGGCAGTGCCTTGTGCAAGAAATTTCCTTCGGTTAATGTTCATAGGCTTTTATAATGCACCTTATTAGTAATCAGTTCTTTCCAACACCTAAATATTATATGTTTTCAACGTCATTTGCGATACGTGCTGTTTCCTTTCTTTATCCGATAAACTGACATAATTCCAAATAATCCATTTTTATCGCTATGTATCAATCAATATTTCTTCCTCCCTTTTTTAACAAGTTATTATAGTTGTCAAAAAATATTTTCTGCAGTTGCCGTTCGTTCAGGTTCGAAGCCAGTATCTTACCGACGCTTTGGTAGTAGCTGTTATCAGATGCAAAAAATAAACGGTCTTCACCAAGGTGTTCTACGGCGAAATCTATCATATTCTCAGCGTTATTGCTGCCGGAAGTATCTACATAAATATTGGGATAATCTCTGAACATTTTGCACTCATATTCCCAATCACCTCCCATTCCGATGTGAGCGTATTGAAACATCCCTTCAGGATACCGCCTGGCTATATCAACGAAGTCTTCAGGTATGGACGTGTTGGGTTGTTTATGGCCATTATACTTCATCCGGTAGCCGCCCACGCCCAATTGGCATTCAGCATGGGAAAAAATGATCATCTTCAGGTCAATCAGCTTTTCGATGATCGGGTAATACCGCGGATCATTGATCTTTACCTGGTAGTAGAGTTCTCCGGTACCGATCATCCCCGCGTCCGTACATCTTTTGATTTCTTCCAATGATTCTTTCTTATAGACGGGGTTTAACACAAAACCTCCTAACAGATGATCCGGATATTGCTTAATCGCCTTTATGGTAAGATCATTAAACTTTCTAAACTGGTCCGGCGTACCTGGCATAACGTCCAGGTATCTTGAAATTACCTGCTTATCTATACCCAGCCGTTTTCCAAAATCCAACTGTATACCAGGGCTGTCTTTTGTCCAGTATATATGGGCATGTGTGTCTATTTTTCGGTATTTCATGACCTCCTTCATCAGGTTATATTTTTGCCGGGATGAAGGGACTGCGTCTCTGTCTGCTGTCTTTTGTCCTTTCTCTGCACCCGGCATCCCATTGAGTCGGGAGCCTATTACTAATCCGGGTGCGCCCATCGCCATACCTGAAATAAACTTTCTGCGGTTGATCATGTTCTTTCTCTTTATTAGATATTTCTTATTTTTTCCTTATAAGTGTAAAACGGACAGAACTAAAAAATATGAATTTTGTATTTATGGCAAATTGTCAATTTTAAATTGGTTTAAAAAATTGAACCACATAGAAACACAGGCAACAATAGCTTTATACTGATTTCAGCTGGTCCCTGTTCTCATATACCTTCATGATGGCGCTGATGATGTTTCCCATTTCTTCCCTGCTCGCCAGCAGCATTCCTGATCCCCAGAACGATACCATAGTCTCATCAGATACTTTATCACATTTGGGCAGGTGCATGCTTTCTTTATATTCCTTTAAACGGGCCGCAGAATACATTGCCTTGTAGCTTTTCAGACCTATGATGTGATCTATCCATGGGCATCGGTGAAGCCCTGTTTTGATATAGGAATTCAATCCTACACCTTCGGCAGCTACTGCTTTCAGGAACAGGCTGCGCTCTGCACCATTAAACTGTGAGGTGTTGTAGGACATGGCATAATGATAATAGGCCCCGCTCTCCGTCCCGGGATACTTTTTCTGTGGTACCAATCCTGCGAATCCTTTTAGCTGTGAGTCCAGGTAATTGGCATTGTTGTTACGGGTATCAAAACGTTCCCGGATACCGGGATACTGGCCTAACAGAATGGCGCCCTCGAACTCGTTCATCCGGTATTTTGAGCCTATCGTTTCGTTAATACCTTTACGCGATGTACCATGGTTCTGAACAGTATAGCATTTATCCATCAGTTCCTTGTCGTTGCCTACGATGGCTCCGCCTTCCCCGCATGAGATAGGTTTGCTGGCCTGAAAGCTGAAGCATCCCAGGTCGCCAATTGTACCCAGCCCTTTTCCATTGTAACGGGCAAGTGGTCCCTGGCACGCGTCTTCTATCACTTTCAAATGATGTTTGCCGGCTATTGCCATGATCCGTTCCATATTGGCAGCAACCCCGAATATGTGAACTGGCATGATTGCTTTTGTATTTTTGTTGATCTTTTTTTCTATTTCATCCGGATCTAACTGGAATGATTCCGGATCCAGATCTACCAGAACAGGAAGCGCACGGCTAACGAGTATGGATTGTATGGTACCCATATCGGTATAGGGCGATGTGATCACTTCATCACCGGGGCCTATCCCCAATGCTTCTACACAAGTATTCAACGATTGTGTGCCGGATCCCGTTCCTACGCTGTATTTCGCACCGATCAATTTCGCAAACTGATCTTCAAAGGTCGGGACCGTACCATCGCGTGACTGGATCCGGCTCCATATACCACTCCTGGTTGTTTTTACGATGGAATTTACCATACGTTCATCTACATAAGGCCAGGCGGGACCGATCCGGCCGGCAGATCTCACAGGCTGACCGCCCAGAATAGCCAACGTTCCTGAGCGTTTATTGAGTATGGTAAAGCTGCCTTTTGCTTCGCTTTTGCCATAGAGTGTGCCCGATACTACAGTGGCTATCGACGCCCCTGTTACTGACGTGATGAACTTACGCCGCGAGAATGGTTTTCTTTTTTTCATTTTTTTATTTTTTTTAGTATAGAATCAGTTACTATCATTAATGCTAGTAACCCGGGTTTTGCGTCAATACTCCTTTTGCTGCAAGGTCAATTTGTTCCTGGGGAATTGGGAAGTATTTCATGTACTCTTCTGCATGTACAGGCGTGATGACTGCATCACCGGTTGACGATCCATAATCCCCTTTAATATTCTGCATGACCTGAACAAAGCGTCCGGTTCTGACAAGATCGAACCACCTGTTATTTTCACAAGCCAGTTCCAGGCGTCTTTCCAGCAAAAGCTTATCATAGAATTTTTCTTTGGTCGGGATGTCGGCCAATGAATAATCGTGTGACTTATCCAAGAATGCGCGTTCCCTGACCCTGTTGAGTTGATCCAGGGCTCCCTGTGGATCGTTCTGGTTATACCGTACTTCTGCATCCAGCAACAGCAGATCGGCAAAACGGAGTACGGGGATATCCAGTCCGGAATTACTGGGGTCTGAAGGAGTGATCCATTTATTAAAATAAGGGAACCATACCGGAGCATCGCCCGGTTTATGGTTATAGGGTAAAACCTCGTCCCGCATGGTTACAGAAAGCCTGGTATCGCCCTTTTCAAAGGCTGAACGCAGATCCCAGGTCGGACGCGCCACCCTGCTTCCGTTGTTGAGAGTATCGAGTATTCCGCCGATCGGCGCCAGCATATAAGTGAGGCTTTGGCCGTTGGTTCCCGCAACGAAGGGCATTGAGAATATGGCTTCGCTATTCTGTTCTGTCTGGATATTAAACAGGTCTCCATAGTGAGGGACAAGGCTATAATTAAATTCACTGAATAACTCATCCAGGTATTTCCCGGCATTTTGCCAATCCTTCCGGTATACATATACTTTAGCCAACAGGGCAACCGCTGCTCCCTTAGAGGCCCGGCCCCACGCTGTTTTCGACGGATCAGGCAGTTTGGTTACCGCATCGCTCAGGTCTTTTACAATAAGATCATATATGTCTTTTTCGGGGGCCCTCGCGATATTCCTGGATTCCTCCGCCGTGACTATTTTAGTAATTTCCGGAACTCCACCGAAAATCCTCACCAGGTCAAAATAGAATTTAGCCCTTAAAAATTCGGCCTCGCCTATATATTGTTCTTTTTCGCCATCACCATAGTCTGTGGGCTTATCAATGTTAGTCAAAACAGTATTTGCTCTGAATATTCCCCTGTAATTAGCTTTCCAATAATTATTAACCACGTCATTTTGTGGGGTTACAGTTAGTGTATTTACCTGGTTAGATCCCGCAGTGATGGAATAATCAAGCCACATATTATCAGATGGCAGTTCCATGATCAGATAATCCGATTGAATCCTTGATTGGAGGCTGTTGTATGCACCCAAGACAGCCAGGTTCATGCTTTTGGCATCGTTAAAAGCATTTACGGTTGTCAGGATGGAGGGGGGAACGGGATGTAAGAGTTCTTTTTCACAGGAAGTCGAAAGGAGCACCACTCCCGTTACAATGCCTATGATAGAATATTTAAAACGATACATAATTTGGATTTTAACTGTTTAAAAGGTAACATTAAGCCCGAAAACTATTGCAGTAGTCAGTGGATTGGAGCCGTCATTGAATCCCGGAGTACTGCTTATTCCAGAAACGCCGCCTCTTGTAACCCCCTCGGGATTATACGCATGATTATCCTTACTCTTGATGATCAGCAAATTGCTGACTGAGATATATGCCCGGAGGTTGTCCAAATGGACATACCGGGCGAGTTTTGAGAACCTGTAGCCCAGGTTGACATTTCTGACATTCAGATAAGAAGCATTCTCAATATAATAATCCGTATTGGTGTTATAATCAAATAACTGGCTGAGGGAGGCGGCTGGCGTCTTCCCATCACCAGGTTCGCTCTCGGACCACCATTCATTTCTGACAAGGGACCTCCGTAACGCCCCGTTTACTGTACCTTGATAATTTTCATTCTCTCCATTAAATATTTTTGCCCCGAGAGAAGCCTGTATAGTGATACTCAGGTCAAAACCTTTCCAAGAAAAATCATTTGTTAATCCCATGATATATTTAGGCTCGGCATTGCCTAAAACTACCCGGTCGCTGTCAGGAGTTATTTTGCCATCATCATTTACATCTTTTATGATCGGGTTTCCTGGCTTTGTCCCTGCCAGGTGGGGAGTTTTGTCAATTTGTTCCTGGTTTTGAAATACTCCGATCATTTTATAACCGTAGTATGAAAACATTGGAACCCCTTTTCTTAATAACCATCCCATAGACCAATAAGTATTAATTCTCTCATCTACACCGCCCAGGTCTACTACTTCATTATGATTGTGGCTAAAGCCAAAAGAGGTATTCCATTGGAAAGCTCCTGTCAGGTTATGGGTGCTGATCTCTATATCTATGCCACGGTTCCTTACAGTACCGGTATTTTCAATCGTGCTGGTAAACCCGGTTAGCGCCGGAATATTGACCGAATACAGCATTCCTTCCGTTAATTTGTCATAGTAATCAAAAGTAAAATTGATCCGGCTTTGAAACAGGCTGAGATCAAGCCCAAAATCGAGACCTTTCGTTTTTTCCCAGGAAAGAGCGGGGTTTTCAATGGACGTCTGGGCAATACCCTTTATTGTTTCATTGTCGGGCGAGTAAACAACATTGCCTACAGCGCCTAAATACTGAAAATCACCAATATTGAAA
>DASULB010000217.1:0-10450 GCA_036278455.1 Chitinophagaceae bacterium
ATAAATTATATGGATTACCCTTCCTGCTGGGCTTGTTCGGGCTTTTCTTCCAGCTTAACAGACGCAAAAAGGATTTTTTGATCAACCTGTTGCTGTTCGTCTTTACCGGCCTGGCGATCGTATTTTATCTGAATCAAAGCGGGCCGCAGCCCCGTGAAAGGGATTACGCGTTCGTCGGCTCTTTTTACGCCTTCGCCGTCTGGATCGGGCTGGGTGTGCTCTCGGTGTACAACTTCTTCAAAAAGAGGGCCTCCGGCAAACTTTCCGCCATTGTGGCTTCCCTGCTTTGCCTGTTACTGGTACCTGTACTCATGGGATTCCAGGAATGGGATGACCATGACCGCTCACAAAAAACCCTGGCGCGTGACGTGGCGTCCGACTACCTCAAATCCTGTAAACCGAACGGCATACTATTTACCGAAGGCGACAATGATACCTATCCGCTCTGGTATGCGCAGGAGGTGGAAGGGGTCCGAACCGACATTCGCATTGTCAATATGAGCCTGTTGGGAGTAGATTGGTACATTGATGACCTGCGCTATAAAATAAACAAAGCCGCACCGGTGCCGATGAGCTGGTCTCCTGATAAATATGCCGGTGACACGCGCAATTATATTCCTTATGTGCCGCCACAGACCGCCGCACCCAAAGACCAGTATTATAACCTGAATGAGCTCATGCAATTCATGGGCAGCGATAACCCGGATTACAAGGTCTCCAACGGTCCGCAGCAGTTCAATTATTATCCGACGCAGAACATGTATATCCCGGTTAATAAGCAGCAGGCGATCCGGGAAAAACTGGTGCCTGACGCCGATACGGCCCATATCGCCAGTGAAGTGACCTTTGACATGCCCAAGAAGGTGTTGTATAAGAACGACCTGATACTGCTCAATATCATCGCCGCCGATAACTGGAAAAGACCCATTTATTTTACCAGCCCGGTGACGGCCACGAGGATGGGACTCGGAGATTACCTGGAAACAGACGGGCTCACTTACAGACTTGTCCCCTTTTCCTCCAAACAGAACAGTAATTCCATTTTGAGCGCGGGGAACGTGAATGTGGATTTCATGTACAACAACCTCATGACCAAATTTAAATTTGGCGGGGCGCAGACAGCGGGGACTTATTTTGATGAACCCAACCGCCGGATGTTGCTGGGGATCCGGAATTCCTATGCCAAGCTCGGCATGGCCCTGGCGTTGGAGGGTAAAAAGGACAGCGCCATACAGGCTTTGAACCTTTGCGATTCGAACATGTTGCAGGTTAATTTCCCTTACGCGCTTACTTCTCCCGGGAATATGCATAATGTCAATTCCCTGCAGACGGCTTATGCCTATTATTTGGCTGGTGACAGTACCAAGGGGGATGAGATAGCCGATGAGCTCATTGCTGACTGTCAGCAGCAGATGGCCTATTACAATGCGTTGCCACCCGCTAAATTCGGGCCGACCCTGCAGCAGGATGCCCAGACGGCCAATATGATCATTTCGCAGCTTCAGCAGTGGATGAGGCAATATGGGAAACAGGCAGGAAGATCAAACGACCTACCGGTAAACATGGACAGCCTGCCGGTGCAGAAAGATTCCGGAGCCGGTAAATAACCGCCCCGGAAGGTGGACTGATGTTCAGGCGTCCTTAATTAAATGATAAAGTAAAATGAAGTTAGGGAAAAGGATGATAATGAGCGTCCTATATACATCATCCGGCACAGAGGAATAGAAGATCAAAACAACCCCCGCAGGTATCCTGCGGGGGTTTTACTTAAGGTGGAACAGTCAGCGGAAATCTGGTTGAAACTTATGCTTTCTCTGCGGTAATGAATAGCAATAAGGCTCATTGCCAAAGCATGCTTACTTCAATTGGGCCACTGCCTGGTTGAAATAATCCAGGCTTTGAGTGATCTGCGGCACGTTATTTTCCGGATCGGCTTCATATTCTATGGAGAACAACCCTTTAAAATGCTGCCGGTGCAGTTCTGTCAGCATGCCTTTTACGTTGCATACGCCGGTTCCCCATACCGTGTCCGCTGCCTCTGGGCCACCGGGGGCGATATCCTTAAAATGCAATTCCTTGATATGCCCCTGTAATTTCTTCAGGCATTCGACGGGATCCAGACCGGAACGTTTCCAGTGACCTACATCGGAACAGGAGCCAATATGCGGGCTTTGGCCTTGAAGGGCCGCCAGCAGGGTGTCGGGGCTCCAGTACGCGGAAGGTTGGGGATGGTTATGGATGGCCACGTCGATATCGTATTTGTCACATAGCTTCGAAACGTATGACATCTGCCGAGGTTTGGGCTCCGAGACGATGGTCCCGATACCCATGTCTTTGGCAAAGGCAAAGAGTGCGTCCCAGCCTGAGAGGGAATCCGGTACGACGACTCCGAAAGCGGTCAGCTTCACATCGTGCTGTTTCAGGTACTTCAGCAGCTTCTCCCTTGTCAGGCTATCCATGTTATAATCCATGGTGCCCTGCAGTCCACCACCCAGTTTTTGACCCGGATAGGCCTCTATATAATGCAGTCCCAGATCCCTGGTTTTGTCCACCGCGTCAAAAAACGAAAACTGGCGGAAAGTATAGGCTTGTACCCCGACTTTCCATTCCAGGTCCTGTGCGGTTTGCCTCGGTGCGGTCTGACAGGATAGAACGATGGAGAGCATCAGGGCCGCCGCCGAAAATTGAAATAAACTTCTCATGGTTTAAACTGTTTTATTGGTGTGATAATGGAATAAGGTGCCAAAATAGCAATAAACAACTGATTTTTATTGAACGCTCAACGGATGATGAGGAACTGGGTCAAAACAATTGGGGGTTGGGGATTTTTCATACTCCTTTTTCGGAATATTAAACTATATTGAAGTAACTTGCCTGTTATGCGGAGTTTTTTGTTTTCTAAATATGATGCGGCGGCGGAGGGAAAGACTCCTTTCGAGCAACTGCTCAATCTTTTTTTACAGTTGCTAACCTATACCAGCGGAGATGTATCAGAGGCGCTCAGTTGGCTGACGCAACTGGATAAGGAATACAATCTCAACACCGGTGAATATGGTATCGGTAATTTCATCGACGATCTCAAAGACAAGGGATACCTGGATGAAAACCCCGTGAACGGGGAGATCAACATCACACCCAGGACGGAACAAAGCATTCGGAAGCGCTCCCTGGAAGAGATCTTTGGTAAATTGAAAAAGTCCAACCTGGGCAATCATCCCACTTATATCGCAGGACAGGGTGATGAACCCAATGCGGATTCACGTCCTTACCGCTTTGGCGATACCATTGAGCAAATCGACTTCACTAATTCCATCCGCAACGCGCAAATCAACCATGGCATGGAAAGCTTTCAGCTTTCCCAGGATGATCTGGAGATCAGGGAAACGGATTTTAAAACACAGACTTCGACCGTGCTGATGATAGACATTTCCCATTCCATGATCCTGTACGGCGAAGACCGCATCACCCCGGCGAAAAAGGTGGCCATGGCGCTCAGCGAGCTGATCATCACCAAGTACCCCAAGGATACCCTGGATATCATTGTTTTTGGAAACGACGCCTGGCAGATTGAAGTCAAGGATCTGCCTTACCTGAAGGTAGGGCCCTACCATACCAATACCGTGGCGGGACTGGAACTGGCCATGACACTGCTGCGCCACCGGAAGAACCCCAATAAACAGATTTTCATGATCACGGACGGTAAGCCGACCTGTCTGAAGATCGGCGGTAAGTATTACAAGAATAGTTTCGGCCTCGACCGCAGGATACTCAACCGGACGCTGAACCTGGCCGCACAATGCCGGAAACTTAAAATTCCCATTACTACCTTTATGGTGGCCACCGATCCGTGGTTGCAACATTTTGTAGAGGAGTTTACGGAAACCAACCAGGGTAAGGCGTTTTTTTCCTCCCTGGACACACTCGGACAATTTGTCTTTTATGACTTCGAGCGGAATAAGAGAAAAAATGTAAGGTAAACGATCCGTTCTTTCAGGCCAAGGCGTCTACGGAAAAGTAACCGATTTGTATATTGATTTGTATATTGAACTGTAAATTGAAGTGCAGAGCCCTCTATGGACTTCCCTATTTAATAAAGATATGACTAAAGAAAAACCATCGAATTTAGGAGAATTGAAAAAGTCAGGCTATCAATCCAGGCAGGTCAAGGATGAAGTCCGGCAAAATCTTATTTGTAAACTACAAAAAAAGGAGACACCCTTCCCGGGTATCATAGGCTATGAAGATACCGTCATTCCCGATACGGAAAGGGCGCTGCTCTCCAGGCATAACATCCTTTTCCTGGGACTGCGCGGTCAGGCGAAAACCCGGATGGCCCGGCAGATGACCGCCCTGCTGGATGAATACATTCCCGTGGTGGCCGCCTCCGAGATCAATGACGACCCTTTTCATCCCATTTCACACTATGCCAGGGAGTTGATCGCCAGCCGTGGGGATGAGACCCCTATCACATGGCTGCACCGCAGCGAGCGCTATGGTGAGAAACTCGCCACCCCGGATGTCACTGTCGCCGACCTGATCGGCGATATTGATCCGATCAAAGCGGCTAACCTGCATCTTAGTTTTTCAGATGAACAGGTGATCCATTTCGGGATCGTGCCCCGGTCCAACCGCGGGATCTTTGTGATCAATGAGTTGCCTGATCTCCAGGCGCGCATCCAGGTTGCCCTGTTTAACATCCTGCAGGAAGGAGATATTCAGATAAGGGGCTTTAAGCTCCGCCTGGCACTCGATATTTTGTTTGTCTTTACCGCCAATCCTGAGGATTATACAAATCGCGGCGCGATCGTCACACCGCTTAAAGACAGGATCCAGAGCCAAATCATTACCCATTATCCGAAGGACATCGAAACCGCCCTGGAGATCACCGCGCAGGAGGCTGATGTATTGCCGGGACAGGTGGAACGCATAGAGGTCCCCGACATCATGAAAAGGCTGATTGAGCAGGTCGCCTTTGAGGCACGCAACAGCGAATTCGTGGATAAAAAAAGCGGTGTCTCCGCGAGGCTTACCATTACGGCTTTTGAGAACGCCGTCAGCGCCGCCGAGCGCCGGATCATCCTCAACAAAGAGAAACAGACCCAGGTGCGGGTATCTGATCTGATCGGCATTATCCCTGCCATTACAGGAAAAATTGAACTGGTATATGAGGGAGAGCAGGAAGGACCGCAGCAGGTGGCCTTAAACCTCCTGGACAAGGCCATCCGGACCCAGTTCGTCAAATATTTTCCCAACCCGGATCTCTTCAAAAAGAAAAAACAGGACAATGGCGGCAACCCCTACAGGAAGATCATCCAATGGTTTGAGAAGGGAAATAAAATCCATCTGGTTCAGGACATATCAGAGAAGGCCCTGGATCAGCAACTCAATAAAGTAGACGGGCTAAGGGACATTGTGAAAACCCATTTTCCCCGTGCGGCAAACAAGGAAACCTCCTTACTGATGGAATTTGTCCTGCATGGCCTGTCGTCTTATTCCCTGATCAGCAAAAAATTGATGGAAGGTCAGGTCGAATTTGGGGACCTGCTGGGTAACATTATGAACATGAATCTCGGCAGGGAGGAAGATGAGGATGACGAACGGGATATAGACCTCTACTGAATGATCCGGCCGCCGGGGCCGGTTTTCAAAAATGCGTTAAATACAGCGGTAGGACTTTTAGGATTGTTTTACACTGTTATACGAAGTCCCCTTCACTTTTGAAGAGGACTTTTTTATGTCCTGAAATACAGGTGATGCAAACGTGGATAAAATGCAATTAGCTACCTGGTGCAGGTGTTTGTATTGAATCATGGCTGTCTTCACCTCATATTCATCATCCTGTCAAATCATCAGGGAGTGCTTCTAAAAGGGTCCCGGCGTAGATCAAAAAAATAAATGCCTTGGATAAAAATAAAAGGTTTTTTATCTTGGGTTTTCATTGTCCTTTATTCATTTGCTCTTTTCCGATAATAACACACAATGGACCCTTCACGCCGTAGTTTTTTAAAATCCGGTTCCGCGCTGATGGCCGGTATAGGCATTGGCGCCTTTGTTCCTTTTGAGCTACTCGCAGCAAACCGTAAACGGGTCAGTGCCTCGGACCGGATAAACATCGCCGCCATCGGCATCAACGGGATGGGATGGTCAGATCTGAATGCCCTGTTGAAAAATCCGGAGGTGAACCTGGTCGCACTGTGTGACGTGGATGAAAATGTGCTTCAGCGGCGGGTCGCCGAACTGGCCAAAGCCGGTATTAAGGTAAAAACGTATATAGATTATCGTGAGGTGCTGGATATCAAGGAGATTGATGCTGTACTCATTGCCACTCCGGACCATTGGCACTGCCTGATCATGACCGATGCCTGCGCCGCAGGCAAGGATGTCTATTGTGAGAAGCCCATCGGGCGTACCATTGCCGAATGTCGGGTGATGGAAGCAGCGCAGAAAAAATATAACCGTGTCGTACAGGTAGGGCAATGGCAACGCAGCATGCAGCATTTCGGGGATGCGGTGGCCTTTGTGCAATCAGGTAAGCTCGGCAGGATCCGTAATGTAAAGGCCTGGGCCTACCAGGGATGGATGAAGCCCATCGCCGTCAAAGCTGACCAGCCCGTGCCCAAAGGCGTGCATTATGACCGGTGGCTGGGGCCGGCCCCTGAGCGCCCTTTTAACCCCAACCGGTTCCATTTCAATTTTCGTTGGTTTTATGACTATGCCGGTGGGCTTATGACCGACTGGGGTGTCCACTTGATAGATTATATCCTCCTGGGCATGAAAGCGACCTATCCAAGATCAGTGACCGCTACCGGCGGCAAAATAGGCTATCCGAATGACGCAGAAGAGTGGCCCGATACCATGTCCACCCTTTATGATTTCGGGGATTTCGTGGGGATATGGGAACAGGCGGTGGGCATCAACGGAGGCCCCTATCACCGTGACCACGGTATCGCCTATATCGGAAATAATGGCACGCTGGTGCTGGACAGGGGCGGCTGGGAAGTGATCCCTGAGGGCGATCAAATGGCTCGCATCCCATACATAAAAGCCTCTGACAACGGGCTGGACAACCATACCAAAAACTTCGTGGAGGTCATAGGATCAAGGAAAATGGAGGACCTGCATTGCCCGGTACAGGCTGCGGCGCTGGTTGCGGCCAACTGCCATATGGGGAACATCGCGCAACTTACCAATAATAAGGTTTTCTGGGATACCCATAAAGACGCCTTTACAGATCACAAGAGCAATGCGTATCTTTACCCGCAATATCATAATCATTATAAATTTCCTACAATATAGATTCCGCTTATGAGAAAGACCAGTTGTCTTCTTTTTTCCGCACTCATGTTTCTTTCAATGAAGCTCATGGCGCAGACGCCGTTTCACTATTTATCCAGTGAACCTGCTCAGAATAAGACCATGAAATCAGAACAAACCGCCACTTATGCTCCCGTCCCAAAGGTCGTGACACCTGGGAAGACCCCCGGGGCTGCCCCCTCCGATGCCATTATCCTTTTTGACGGGCATAACCTCGACAAATGGGTAAGCGACAAGGGTGGTCCGGCGGGTTGGACCGTGTCTGATGGTGTCCTCACTGTTAAAGCCGGTGCCGGAACTATCCAGACCAAACAATCCTTTGGCGACTGTCAGTTGCACATTGAATGGAGGACGCCCTCCCCCGCCCACGGCGAAGGACAGGAACGCGGCAACAGTGGCATTTTCCTGCAAAGCCAGTATGAATTACAGGTGCTGGATTCTTATCAGAACAAAACTTATGTAAACGGACAGGCGGGGAGCATCTATAAGGATTCCGCGCCGATGGTGAATGTATGCCGTCCTCCCGGCGACTGGCAGAGTTTTGATGTCTTTTATACGGCCCCCGTTTTTAATGAAGATGGCTCTGTGAAATCACCCGCTTATGAAACCGTCCTGCAGAATGGTGTCCTGATACAGAACCATGTGGCCATCAAGGGTAAGACGCTTAACACAGGAATTCATTATTACGCCAAACACGGCCCCTTGCCGTTGGCATTGCAGGATCACGGTTTTCCCGTGAGTTTTCGCAACATCTGGATCAGATCCCTTTGAACCCCCGAATCCATATTCTATTACCGTTAAAAATTTAAAAAAGTTTCATGAAAAGAGCCGCTTATTTACCGCTAATCGCACTGGTGACATTTTCCGCGTGCCAGAACCAGGCAAACAACTCCACCACACAGACACAAAGTAAAAAAGACACCAACCAGTTTCAGGTCGGTATACCGCCCGGTAATGATACCATGAAACACGAACAAACGGAATTCTATACGCCTGTTCCCGCTGTTGTCACCCCCGGCAAAACGAACAGCGAACCGCCTTCCGACGCCGTCGTTTTATTTGACGGAAAAGACCTGAGTAACTGGGTAGAGGCGAACGATACCACGAAGCCCGCCGGATGGACGGTGTCAAACGGTACTTTTACTGTGAAACCAGGCACCGGGAATATCCAGACCAAGCAACGGTTCGAGGATTACCAACTGCACCTTGAATGGCGTGAGCCCGTTGAGGATACCACCAAACATAAAGGCCAGGATTACGGCAACAGTGGTTTATTTTTGGCATCCCTGGGAAAGGGCGATGCCGGCTATGAACTGCAGATACTGGATTCCTACCATGGTGAGACTTATTCCAACGGACAGGCAGGAAGCATCTACAAGCAATTTCCGCCTCTGGTAAATGCCTGCCGTCCACCGGCCGAGTGGCAGACTTATGATGTGGTATGGCACGCGCCCCGTTTTAATGCGGACAGCTCACTGAAAAGCCCGGCCAGCATCACAGCGTTCCAGAACGGCGTTTTAATCCAGGACCATTCGGTATTAAAAGGGGTTACCTTATATATCGGTCATCCATATTACCTGAAACACGGCCCCTCTCCCATTAAGCTCCAGGATCATCATCACCTGGTAAGTTATCGCAATATCTGGGTAAGGCCACTGGATAAATAAGTCATCGGCGGGCCATGGTAAACGGCCCCGGGTAAACGGTATAAAAGCAGCTCAAGGATTCCTCAGCAGTAGTGAATCATCCGGCACGCTTTTATACCGTTTGTTTTTGCCCATATCATGTATCTTTATCAGGTATGTTGGAAAAGATCAAAGCATTGGAAAAAGCCGCCCGGCCACTGGAACCGGCTGCTCCTAAACGGGGCAAGACGGCACAGGCGGTCCTGCAATACGCCGAAGCTTTCCTGCGGTCCCTTCGGGATCGCCCCGCTTATGTAAAAGAAGATGACGGCGGATCCGGTCTGGGCCATTATCCACCGCAGGACAAGCCACGTTCCCTAAAGCAGGTCTTATCGCTGATCGGAAGCCAGTTGGATACCCCCGGCCTGAATCCGGCATCGGGTGGTCATCTGGGTTATATTCCCGGTGGCGGGCTATATGATGCTGCGCTCGGTGACTTGCTGGCGGCTGTCACCAACCGGTATGCCACCGTCTTCTATGCTTCTCCCGGCGCCGTACGGATGGAAAACCTGCTGATCCATTGGATGTGCCGGCTGGTTGGATACCCAGGACAAAGTTCGGGTTATCTCTCCTCTGGTGGCAGCATGGCCAACCTCTCGGCCATTGTGGCCGCGCGCGATGCCAAAGGGATCACCTCCAAAAACATACGCAAAAGCGTCATTTATTTTACTGCCCAGGCGCATCACTGTATCGATAAGGCGATCCGTATCGCGGGACTTTCCGAATGCATCCATCACGAGATCCCCATGAATAAGCGGTTCCAGATGGACGCAGGGCAATTAGAGGAAAAGGTAGCATCGGATCTGGCAAAAGGGCTTCATCCCTGGCTGGTGGTGGCCTCCGCAGGGACCACGGATGTCGGTGCCATCGATCCCCTGGAAAAGATCGCGGCGGTGGCGGAAAAGCATCATTTATGGTATCATGTGGATGCAGCTTATGGTGGATTCTTTATTTTAACACCCAAGGGCAAACGACAATTGAAAGGCATTGCAAGGGCGGATTCCATTGTGATGGATCCACACAAAGGTTTGTTTCTTCCTTACGGCAGCGGTGCGCTGCTCATCAGGGATCGTGGAGACCTGGCCCGTTCCTTTCATTACCAGGCGGGTTATATGCAGGATACTGTGGATGCGGACCAGGAGATCTCCCCTGCCGATATTTCACCGGAACTTTCGCGGCATTTCCGCGGACTGCGGCTTTGGCTGCCTTTACAGTTAAATGGATTAAAACCCTTTCGGGCAGCCCTGGAGGAGAAGGTTTTACTGGCGCAATATTTTTTTGCGGAGATAAAGAAGCTTGGATTTGAAGCCCCTTTTTCACCGGAATTAACGGTGGTGATTTATCGGTTTATTCCGCAAAAAATAAAAGGCGATCAGGCAGCCATAAATGCTTTCAATGAAGGTTTGGTAAAAGCTGTCCAGGATGATGGCAGGGTATTTATTTCCAGCACA
>DASULB010000218.1:0-4092 GCA_036278455.1 Chitinophagaceae bacterium
CTTTTGTCACCTGTAAAAAGATAATGTTCCCACAGTTGCCGGCTAAGCCATGCACCGGACATCGGCCACATTGCCCAACGGGGGGTGGCCTTGGGATCTTTCCCGTAATTCCCCGGCGGGGCGCTCTGTGCCCAGATGTCACTGTTGTGGTGCAATACCCATCCCTGGGCACCATAATTTACTTTTGCGGTCACTGCGCCCTTTTGGGCCAACTCACCGATAAAATGAAAAAGGGGCCCGGCGCATTCGGAAAGATTATCCTTTTCTGCAGGCCAGTAATTCATTTCCGTATTGATGTTGGTGGTGTAATTGGAACTCCAGGGTGGCTGTAAGCTGTTGTTCCATATCCCCTGCAGGTTGGCGGGTTGTCCGCCCGGACGGGAGGAGGCGATCAGCAGGTAGCGGCCATATTGAAACAACAGGGTCGTCAGCTGTGGGTCACGGTAACCACCAGCTTCGGTATAGGCCTTTAACCTTTTGCCGGTCGGCAGAAGCGCCGAGCTGTCCGTGCCTAAATTCAGGCTGACCCGGTCAAATAGGTGCCGGTAATCCTGCTCGTGTCGGCCCAGGAGCGTATCATAAGGTTTAGTTGCCGCAGCCACCAGATAGTCCCTGGCTTCTTTGACCGGGTCCTTGCCCTGCGGCCCCGGAGCTTTATCGAAACCGTTGAAGCTGGTTCCTGTGGAAATCAATAACGTTACCTCGGTCGCATTTTTGATACTTAATCCGGCTGTATCCGCCAACACGCTGCCACCGGAGATCTTTGCCTTTACCGTGACTGCAAAGCGCATGCTTTTTGCGCTGTCGTAAATGAGCTGTTTTTTCTCGTATGCCCGGTGGGCCACATAACTGGGTGCCATGCCGGTCATCAGGACTTCATCGTTGCCTTGCGGGCGCACGGAATGGGGCATCGGGTTATCAAAACGTGTGGTAAAGGAGAGTGTGCCTGATTTGTTTGCTTTTAGGCGTATGACCAGAACCTGGTCAGGATAGCTGGAAAAGGCAGCACGCGAATAAGTGATCCCATCCCGCTGATAGGATACACTGACGATGGCATTGTTTAAATCCAGGGCGCGGCGGTAGTTTGTGACGGTATCATCCGTCTTTGGGAAATCTAAGAAGATGCTTCCCAGCGTGAGATAGGTAGCAACATACGGCCCCATCATCTTCCGCGCCAGGGTGGTCGCTTTTTCATATTGCCCCTCGAATAATGCCTTTCTGATGACAGGCAACACTGTTTTGGCCCCTGGGTTGTTCCCGTCACGGGGTCCACCCGACCATAAGGTGGCATCGTTCAATTGAAACTGGGCGGTGTCGACACCACCGAATACCATGGCGCCCGCCCGTCCATTTCCCAGCGGCAGGGCTTCGGTCCATTTAGCGGCAGGCTGCCGGTACCAGAGTTTCAGCAGGCTGTTCTCCCCCGTGGTGTCGACCGGTCCTGTTTTGCAGGATGAAAAGATCATTCCGCAAAGCAAGATCCCGACAGGCCATAGGAGAAATCGACTGTTTCTTAGCATCATTCATTTTTTAATCTGCATCCAGCAGGAATAGACTGCTTTCCAGGCCATCGGATTTGACGCCAATAGCACTTTTACCATGATTGTTTTTTACCCTGATGATGGCACGTCCATTATACAGTTGTACTTTGCGTGATCCATCGGAGGTCCCCAGGTCATCTATGAGCTTTCCATCGCCCGCCAGCGAGAAACGCACGAAATTAGCGGCGTCAAGACATCTGACACCACGTGCATCCTCGGCGATCGCTTCTACGGTAGTCGTATCATTGTTGTTCGACAGTGTTTTTAATAAAAGCTTTTGCGGTCGGCCCCATTTCTGGGTCTGGTATTGGAAGGAAATGGAGTCTTCCAGGATGGTATTTCCATTGCTGGCGGCTACCCTTACCTTGTAAGTACCTTTATGCATGGGGACTTCCCAGCGTAGACCTGCTGCCGGAAAATCCTGGCTGTTTCTTTTCTTGATGCCGTAGCTCTTCCCGTTTACAAACAATTCCGCTTTATTGCAGTTGGAGTATACTTTTATGGTTTCCTTTTTACCGTCTGCTCCCCAACGGACCGGCCAGGTGTGACCGTAGATATGGACCATTGGTTTTTTCGCCCAATAGGATTGAAAGACGTAATAGGATGCTTTTGGTTTGAGGTCGCGGGTAACCACGCCTTTTTCATTCACATAAGGTACAGGGTTGTCCGGACGCAGCGGTGTGGCAAAATCTTTGAATATCCAGTAAGCGCTGCCTGTCAGCCGCGGCATCGTCTCCTGTTCCTTCAGGTACCAGTCGATCAGATCGCACTGGTAAGTCTCCGACCAGTCGCCATCCCGTGATACCCTCGCTTTCCCGCCCGTTAAAGCGGCATCGCCGGTTTTTTCTGCGACCCCTTTTCCTGTGGGAACGCCTCCAATGTTTTTATAAGGATCCTCCGCGTGACGGCGGGCATGGGCATCGGCCCCCCATTCCGCATGAAAAAAATGATTGACCCTTTTGATTTGTTTTTCCGTGGAGGAGCGGTATTCCGTATAACGCCCGCTGTACCAGCCCGCCCATATGGAAGGCGAATACACGTCTACGAGATCGCTGCAAAAATCACAACGGCGGATGGCGGTCATCCGGTCCGGATCCAGGTGATGGGCCAGGTCATTAAGCACTTTGAGGAAATGACGAATGCTGTCCTTGCTGAAGGTGGGAAAGTCCCCGGGCCAATCTATTTCATTGGCGAGGCTCCAGATGATCACGGAAGGATGGTTATAATGCTGGGTGATCATATCGGTCAGCATCTGGCGTGCCTGCCTCTTGTACGCCTTTCCGCCAAGGCCTCCCCTGTTCCAGGGAAGTTCTTCCCATACAAGCAGCCCCAGGCTGTCACAAAGATGCAGTACGATCGGTGACTGCTGGTAATGTGCCAGGCGGATGAAGTTTGCCCCCATGTTCTTGATCATGGTAAATTCCCGCCGGATCATGCCTTCGGTTTCCGCCGCTCCCACGCCTGCCTGATCTTCATGACGGTGCGTGCCACGAAGCAGTAGCCGTTTCCCGTTCAGCATAAAAGGGCCGTGCGTGATAAACTCAAAATGCCGGAAGCCGAAGTGATCATCACGGCTTTCTGTTTCACCACCGGTGACCAGTTTTGCTTTTAACGTATACAATGCCGGGTGTTCCGGTGACCATAATACGGGCTTTTTCAGGGAGAAAGAGAACACCTGCTTCAGGCCGTCCCATACCTGCAAATCTTTAGAAAATGTTTTTATGACCTTTCCACCAGGATCCAGTATGTTCAATTCAAGTGTGGCATCACGGATATGGTCAGGGTTATTGAGTGAAGCGCTGATTTCTACGGTGCCCATTTTACCTTTCGCGTCCACAATAGGATGAATGTGCAATACCCCAAGAGAAACTGCGGGGACGTAGCGCAGGTCGACGTAACGGTACAGGCCGCCGTAAATGGTAAAATCAGCCATATCCGAAGGGATCATCTGCACATCGCGGGAATTGTCACATCTTACTTCGATGGGGATTTTCCCTTTAAAACGGCTGCTGTCAGGGCTGTTAAGAAAGCTTTTAACCGCATCGGTGATATCCACCGTCCATTCGTCATAACCCCCTATGTGATGACCTACCTGCTGTTGGTAGACATACACCGTCGTTTTTTGTCCGGCGCCTTCAAAATGTAATAAGGTGCGGCCATTTTTATAAGGGTTATGAATGGCCAGCTGTGTCCGGTACCAGCCGGGCCCTTCGTAGTAGTTTACATCCGGATCTACCGCATCCCTTTCGTTGAAACAATGCGGCAGGGTTACCGAATCCCAAACCGGGACCGACTGGGGACTGCCCGGTGCAGCGGGACGGACGGCCTCCCAGACACTGCCCAGATCCTCTTTCAGGAATTCCCATCCTTTCGTAGGGCGGATGTTTTGTTGTGCAGAAAGACTTTGTGACATGCATAACACTAACAAACCTATTATTGCTTTACGCATAAATATCATTTTAGGGGTCGTTCTCTTTCTTGTTGTTTATTGATTGCTTCTCCCCTTCTTGCTAAGGGTGATCAGATAAGCGGAAAAGTTATCTGCTGCCTG
>DASULB010000219.1:0-13055 GCA_036278455.1 Chitinophagaceae bacterium
TATAGCATTATATTGATGAGCGTCAAGGAAAAATGCCTGATTTTTTCCTAAATTGCAAGTCATGGATAAATTCAAGGCAGTTTTAGAGCAATTTGACCATTATAACCGGCAGGACCCTGTACTGTATCACCATCACGGGAAGACCGATCCGGAGGAGTATTTCCTGGCTGTGCAGGTCTATGAATGGGTGCTCAAACTTTCGCCGGACGCGAGCAAGGAACTACTTTTGGCGGCGAGAAGCCATCATATCGGGAGATGGGAAATACCACGTGACCGTTATCCGAAAGGGCGCATAGGGTACTTGACCTGGCGGGGCGATTTGGCCCGCTTTCATGCGGATAAGGCTGCCGATATCATGGAAAAGATTGGTTATGAACCTGAGTCCGTTGCCCGGGCTAAACAATTGATCCTTAAAAAGAACAGGAAATCCGATCGGGAGGCCCAGGCACTGGAGGATGCCTCCTGCCTCGTCTTTCTCGAATTTCAGTATGAAGATTTTCGACAAAAACATGAAAGGGAACTGGTGGTAAACATCCTGAGAAAGACGCTGCTAAAAATGAGTCCACAGGCACACGAACAAGCCTTGAAACTGACCTATTCCAAAGAAGGATTGGAACTTGTTACCGCAGCAATGGAAAGCCTCCATCGTTAACATTACTATTTATTGCCGATATTTAAAGATAAAGTGAGTTCCCGTTCATGGAAGTTATTCCTTTTCCTTCAGCATTCTTTCCAATAAAGCGTTCTTCTCCCGTTCGGTTTTCAGCAGCGACTCATACAACCTCTTATTCTCTTCCAGGGATTCAACCCATTTTTCAATGGGATTAAAAGTAAGCTCACAATTATTGTTGACTGACCCGGCATTATCATGTAGCGTGCTGGATATAATATTAATGGCGGCCTCTTCACTGAAGTTCTTTATGGCCTCTATGGGGACGTGCAAAATCGAGGCGACCTGTTCCAATATATCCGGCTCAATCTTTTCCTTGGATTCGAGCAGGGATAATCGGGTCGCTAAGGACTTTACAGTCCTTTCGCGCCCAACGAACCGGACATGAAACTTTCACTTCATCCGGCTCTGGCTCGTAATAAATCACCCTTTCTATCGGTGACCGGTTTCACAGTCCTTTGCAATGCAGAACTTTCCTGCTGCCACTTTTCGTAACAGCCTGAATGTATGATATCAATGTTGCCAAATTTGTATTCTCCTCCTTTGGAGGCCTTACGTTTAAGGCTAATATACCAGTGATGTTATGTTTGTACAAATATAATCAAATAATGCTTTATCACCGGGCTAGCCTAAAGCCATCCCCATTCTTCAATGAAGCGGGGTGAAAAAGGTTTCAGGATAGTGCATCTGCCTTATTGAAAGGTGCTGTCATCACTCCGCTGGTATTCATAAGAATTAAGGGTACTGTCTTTTAAGTTCACTTTCCACATCACCGGTTCGGTTTTATTATCCGGATTGGCGTCACTTGTGCCGGTAATCAGCACGGTGCTGTCATCTATCCAGGCCGCCATTTGAAAAACAGTCCCGGGACCGGCAAACAAAAGGCGTTGCTTATGCTTTGTAGCCACATCGACCAGCGAGACCTCGCTATCCGGATCACCGCCTTCCAGAGAATCGGTATCGTCCGGCTTTTTTACTGCTATGTTTCCGTAACTATACAGGTCAATGGCCCTGGAATGATCCGGCGAAAAGACCAGGTAGGGGAGGAAGGCCTTCCAATCTTCCCTGGAGTAAGATATGGCCGGCTGACTTTGCAAGTGCTCCTCACCATTTTTCCTAAAATGTGTAATGGAAAAACTACTGTCTTTTTTGCTCATCCGCTGAGACCATTTAAGCAGATCCGGGTTATTGAACCAGTTGCGGATATCCATGCTTTCATTCTGAACAGGGGCAGCCGCCGTCGTATCTGTCGATTCAGCCGATTGCTCTTTCTTATCGGAATGCCCGCAAGAAGCGATCAAAAATGTCGCGATAAGACAAAAGATACCAAAAGCTATTTTATCTCTGGAACTCATAAAGTCGGGGGATTTATTGATATTGAGCGGCAAAAGTCAGAAAGCCGGGAATCTTTTACGGGTTCTGGGCCCATCTCTGTGTTTACAACAACCATCATGGAATGATGGTTGAATGATCGAATGACCAAAGACAGCAGCACCTTGATGATCGCCAGCTCCAGCCTTCAAAATAACCTTATTAAATATGCTATCAGTGCCTGATTCATCCCAAATCAAATTTAATCCCCTGCGCCAACGGTAATTCACGTGAATAGTTAATGGTGTTGGTCTGGCGCCGCATATACGCTTTCCACGCGTCGGAGCCGGCTTCACGGCCGCCACCCGTTTCCTTTTCTCCGCCAAAAGCACCACCGATCTCCGCACCGCTGGTGCCGAGATTCACATTGGCGATGCCGCAGTCCGAACCGGCGGCGGAAAGAAACTGCTCCGCCTCGCGCAGATTCAGTGTCATGATGGCCGAAGAAAGGCCCTGCGGCACACCATTCTGCATGGCGATGGCTTCCTCCAGGGTTTTATATTTGATCAGGTACAGGATGGGGGCAAAGGTCTCCTTTTGTACGATCTTATAATCATTTTTTACTTCCGCCACTGCGGGTCTTACATAACAGCCGCTTTCGTATCCTTTGCCTTTCAGTACACCACCCTCCACCAGGAATTTGCCACCTTCTTTTTTTATCTCTTTCAAAGCACCGGAATAGTTCTTTACCGCCTCTTTGTCAATCAGCGGCCCGACATGATTTTTCTCATCCAGCGGATCCCCGATACGCAGCTGCCCGTAGGCTTTTACGATCTTCTTTTTGAAAACGTCATAGATCTTTTCATCAATAATCAGCCGGCGCGTAGTCGTGCAACGCTGTCCTGCGGTCCCCACGGCGCCAAACACGCTGCCGATGAGCGCGGTATCCAGGTCCGCCTCCTTAGAGATGATGATGGCGTTGTTACCACCCAGCTCAAGAATGGTCTTGCCCAGCCTGGCGCCTACCGATACCGCCACGGATTTTCCCATGCGGGTGGATCCGGTAGCTGATACCAGGGGAATGCGGCCGTCATTCGCGATCCATTCACCTACATCCCGGCCACCCACCACGAGGCCACTTACGCCTTCGGGAAGATCATTTTTGGCAAAGACCTCCGCGAGGATCTTCTGACAGGCGATGGCGCATAAAGGCACTTTCTCCGAAGGTTTCCACACGATGGTATTCCCGCAAACCAGAGAAAGAAACGCATTCCAGCTCCATACAGCTACCGGAAAGTTAAAGGCGCTGATGATGCCCGTGACACCCAGGGGATGCCATTGCTCATACATGCGGTGGGCCGGCCGTTCGGAATGCATGGTCAGGCCGTGCAGCTGACGGGACAGGCCGACCGCTAAATCGCTGACATCGATCATTTCCTGGACTTCGCCCCAGCCTTCCTGCAGGCTTTTACCCATTTCATAGGAGACCAGCCTTCCCAGCGCATCCTTGTTCTTCCGCAAGGCTAGCCCTATCTGCCGGATGATCTCCCCGCGGCGGGGTGCCGGTACCTTTCGCCACTGCAAAAACGCTTTTTGAGCGGTCCCGATTACCTTATCATAGTCGTCACGGGAGGCTGTGGTCACCCGTGCGATTTCCTTAGCGTCTACCGGTGACTCGGAAATGACCGGGTCACCACCGGCTTTCAACCACTGAGTGCCTGTTGAAACACCACTGTTTTCCTTTTCGATGGAAAGTGTATGTAAGAAGTCCATGCTGCTTATTTTTGATACTTGTCTAACTTTAAAGGTGATACCAGGGCGCATCTCACCGTCAATCTTTTAAAACCCCAAGAAAATCCTTCCCTAATCCGTCCTGTCTTTAATGACCGACGTTACGAAAATACCCAACGGGGCAATCCAACCTGGATTTTGCTTGTCTTATCACTGGCAGTAAGATAGCCTGGTCCGCCGATCGCTTATCACTTTCTCCGTTTCAATACTGCTCTTTCTCATTGGGAAAATCGCCTGATTTCACATCCTTTATATAATGCTCCACCGCCCCTTTGATCTCATCATAAAGGTTGAGATAGCGTCTGAGAAAACGCGGCTTGAAATCTTTATTGATGCCCAGCATGTCATGCATGACCAGCACCTGTCCATCGACATAAGGGCCCGCACCGATGCCGATGGTGGGAATCCCCAGGCCTTCCGTCACCTCTTTTGCCAGGATAGCGGGAATCTTTTCCAGTACAACCGCAAAACAGCCCGATTGTTCTATGAGTTTGGCGTCCGACACTAATTTCTCCGCTTCCTGTTCTTCCGTGGCGCGTACTGCGTAGGTACCGAACTTGTAGATGGATTGCGGTGTCAATCCAAGATGCCCCATCACCGGTATGCCCGCGGAAACAATTCGTTTGATCGTATCGGATTCTTCCTGGCCGCCTTCCAGTTTGATGGCATGCGCACCGGATTCTTTCATAATACGGATGGCGGAGCTTAATGCTTCCCTGGAATTGCCCTGATAGGACCCAAAAGGAAGATCCACGACCACAAGCGCCCTTTTGGCCGCCCTTACCACGGAAGAAGCCATAAAGATCATCTGGTCCAGGGTGATCGGCAGCGTCGTCTCATGGCCTGCCATCACATTGGACGCCGAGTCACCGACTAAAATGACATCCATACCACCATCATCAATGATGCGTGCCATGGAAAAATCATAAGCGGTCAGCATGCTGATCTTTTCCCCATCCCGCTTCATTTTCTGTAAAGTGTGGGTGGTGACACGTTTGATTTCTTTGTTGACTGACATAAAATCCGGATGTGAATTTGAAAGTCCGAAGTTAGGGAAATTAGCCAAAATCAGGAAGGCCGGATGGAAAAAGGCGGGACAATGGTATCATCGACGGCCATTACATTTTTCATAGGTTGCCGGCCAAGAAAGCAGCTACACGCGGGCAATCTTCCTGATCATCATGCTACCGTCAATACGAAACGAAATGTACATTCACCGGGCAGCACCATGCTCCTTCAGGCAATCAGGCGGTTCAGGCCAACGCAGATCAGGTCAACGCAGATCAGGTTACGGGCATCCATTCAATGGCATACAGGAACCGGTCAGATGGCCGGCCCGGGAGACTCGCGCGACACTCACTTGGCGGAAGCCAGCACTGCATGATTGAACTGTATATCCGCCAACGCCAGCTTTTCAGAATCTACCATTTGCTCAAACAGATGCATGTCGCTTGCGGGAACAGGATTGGCCGAAGGGAATTTTTGTTTTAACGGGTTCACCTGTTTGCCGTTTTTCCAAAAGCGGTAACATACGTGGGGGCCGGTGGCCTCACCCGTACTGCCCACATAGCCGATCACCTGCCCTTGTTTAACGTACTGGCCAACCTTGACCGCCCTTTTGCTCATGTGCAGGTATTGGGTGGTATATTCGCTGTTGTGCCTGACCTTGACGTAATTACCATTAAACCTGGAATACCGGGAGGCGACCACCGTGCCGGCGGCTGTGGACATGATCGGCGTGCCGGTAGGCGCAGCGTAGTCGGTTCCGAGATGAGATTTCCACCGGTGTTCTATCGGGTGAAAGCGGTGCATGGAATAATGCGAGGTGATGTGATAAAATTTCAGGGGGGCTTTTAAGAACGCCTTGCGGAGGCTTTTGGCGTGTTCATTATAGTAGCCATCCGCGTGGGTGCTGTCATCATGATAATAAAACGCGTAAAAGGATTCTCCGCCATGCTCCAGTATTGCGGCGGCGATCCTGCCGACGCCCACTTTTTGGTCCTGGACATACTGCTGGTCGTAAATTACTTTAAACCGGTCTCCCTTTTGTATGGAATAGAAATCAACGTCCCAGGCGTAAATCTTCGAGAGTTCCATGGCCAGGGCCGGATCTGCATCCGCCTTATCCAGCGCTTCAAAAAGGGAATTCTGGATCACACCGGCGACTTCCTTCTTCCGCGTTGTCACTGCCCTTTTTCCCTTGTATACCATGAGGGAATCCCGCAGTTCAAATACAACGTAGTCAATCGGGTTGGGTTGATAAACAAAATAACACGCTTTCTGCAAACTGTCTTTGGTACAGAAAAGGGTATAGGGCTTCCCGGCCCTGATGTTACGGATATCAAAAACGTCTTTTGAATTCGTGGCCAGGGCAGCGATCGTCTGCGGATCCATATGGTATTTTTGCAGGATGGCCCCGAGGTATTGGTTCCTTTGGATCTCACCGCTTATTTCGTTGAAAGAATCCAGCGCCAATCCAAATTCGGAACGCGTAATCACGCTGGCGGAATCCGCATGCACGGCCACGGGATTCCCGGCTTGGGATTCGGGGCCTGCAAAGGCGAAAATCATCGCCCCCCCGCCAATGGCGACAAGGGCTATGGCTGTCAATAAAATCTCTCTCTTGCGCAATTTCATGGCAGTTTTTGAAATTGGTTAAAAAAAACAGCTATGGAATAGCCGGAACTGACTCCGAAGTATAAAAACTTCGGGGGTTTCCGGAATTAAGAAATGTATGGTAAAACCTCAGGCAGAACCTTAGCTGAGGGTGAGATGGTGCCAAAAACAAAGGCAAATCATCTTTGCTGGGCGTGATTTCCGGAAATAATGGCGCGAAGTTCGGAACTTTTTCCGGTAAGTGCAAGTGCTTGGGGAAATTTTAACAGGGCATTTGGAAAGTCTCCAAAATGGCCTTAGACGCCTCAGGTGCCTTACACCTCATGGGAAAAAGAAGGATAAAAAGATACCACCGGTCTTTTTAAAGGCTATGGTGCCTTCTCAAAAAAGATATGCTCCTCCATTGTGAGCACCTGGTTGTTAAGGGTATCGTTCTCCGTAACGCTTAATTCCAGGGAATGCTCTTTTAACACATAGTCAAATGTCTCCTTATCAGGGTCATCGGCGGTTCCCCCGAGTAAGATTTGGTCCCCCTGAATTTTATAATAAGCTGACTGGTGATCCTCAGATCCCTGGATCGACGTATTGATCGCTACGGTGTTGCCCGGTTTGAATTCAATGGTATAATAATCCGGGGTGGTGACAAAGGTTGTATCACGCTCTATCAACTGATCCCCCCGGTAAGACGTCAGGTAAATCTTATTGGCATTCCATTTTCCGATTATCTGAGCAGACGGTTTGGCAGAATCATCTTTGTGCCCACAGGAAATAGCGACGCAGCAAAAAACGGTCACCATCAATGGCGGGAGTAGTTTCATGGGTAAAAGGGTTTAAGGAGTGCATTAATGTATAAAGGCATCAGCAAGATACTTCTTTTTTAACAATATCCTACCCCTTTATTTAAAACAGGCCAGGCCTAAAACAGCCGCTGGAAATGATTCTCAAAATGATTGCGCATGGCCTGGCGTAAGTCCTCGGGGGTACCTTCTTTGATCACATCAATGATGCCCTGATGCGACACATAGCGCTTTGGCAGGATCTTCTTTTTCAGGATCCCGCTTTCGTGGACATATTGAAAGACCGGCAAAAGCATCTGCTGAAAACGCTTGAGCGTTTCATTGCCGGTGATCTCATAGAGTTTGCCATGAAAACGGACCTCCTGGTCAATATTAAAAAGATAGGAATCACTCTTGGGCGGCTCATTTTTGACAATGTCCTCCAGCGCTCTTACATCTCCCGGTTTAATCCGGTGGAAGATCAAATCGGCCATGCCGATCTCCATCACCAGGCGCATTTCAAAAATATCCCGGAGCGTGTGGTCATCCATCATTGTCGGGTAAAGCGTTTTTTGCAACAGTGCGAGCAGATCCGGATTGGCCAGAATCGCCCCGCGTTTCTTTTTAGATTCAATCAGACCTGTCATCCGGAGCCGCAGGAGCGCTTCCCTGATCACTGTCCGGCTTACACCGAGTGATTCGGCCAGGCTCAATTCCTTGGGAATCGCATCGCCGGGTTTAAGCTGGTTGTCAAGGAAATACCGGATAAGCTTGATCTCTACCTTATCCGCCAGGCTGGAAGTATCCACCGGGTCAAGGGTGGGAAAGAATTCAAAATTAGCATGAGTCGAATTTTCCATATTTGTGCGGGGTGCTGTTTAAATATTTTCAAAAATATATATAAATAATGAGAACTAACTAAACATCAGGGAACCGGATCTGCGAAACAGCGCTGCCGGACAGGTTACTAAAAATTCTTTACAAAAATTTTGATAATCCATAAATCGGTTTTAATATTGCATTATGTTATACATAACGCAAAACTAAGATTTTTTTATGAAACATTCATTTACTGTTTTGGCAAAGATATCCCTGGTCCTGGTGCTGTGCCTGCTTTCCCTGGCCGGCTTTGGGCAATCCAAACTGAGCGGTGTGGTTTCGGACTCTGCCACAGGGAATCCGCTTCCGGGAGCAACAATCGGGATAGTAGGTTCTCACCAGGGCACCGTAACCGATCAGGCGGGAAATTTCAGTCTGACCCTCTCAAACGGCCAGGTACTCTCTGTGAGCTCGGTTGGCTATAGACCGAAAAAAATTGCCTTCCATGGCCAACCGGCCCTGGACATCAAATTATCCGGCCAATCCACGGCGCTGAACCAGGTGCTGGTGGTAGGGTACGGCACACAAAGCCGGGCCACCGTGACCAGTTCAGTGGCCAAACTGGATCAAAAGGTTTTGCAGAATGCGCCCAGGGCAAACATTGGCAGTGCCCTGCAGGGGGCGCTGCCCGGATTACGGGTCGTCAACCACAGCGGACAGCCGGGCGCCGGGCCGTCCATATTACTGCGGGGCGGAGCCTCCATCAATAGCCCTGGCGGTCCCCTGGTGGTGGTAGATGGCATCGTCCGGGCCTACAATGATATCCCCGCCGAAGACGTTGCATCCATTCAACTTTTAAAAGATGCGGCCGCTACGGCCATCTACGGGGCAAGGGCCAATAACGGGGTCCTGCTGATTACGACTAAGTCGGGCAAAGTGGGGAAATCCCAGATCACCTATAAATTCACCCAGGGATTCAATACCGCCAGGAAGGGTTATTCTTTTTTGTCCGCGAAAGATTATATCTATTACAACCGGCTCGGTAACTTTCATTCGGGGAGGTCCCTGAAAGATGTGAATAACAGCCGGGGCTATGGATTATTGACGGATCCGGCTGACCTGGCCTCCTTCGATATCAGGGAATATGATGCCACTACTGCGGGGCTTTTATCACAAGGATGGGACACCGTGGGGGATCCCTATGGCGGAACGATTGTATTCAAAGATCATGGTGGGGAAGTAGCCAATATCGTTTTCAGGAATACCCAGACACAGGATCATTTTTTAAGCGCGAGCGGCGGCAATGATAAAGGAAAATATTATTCCAGCTTTGACTATTACAAGGAAGACGGTGTCATCGTGGGCTCCAGCTACAAACGCTTTACCGGAAACATCAACGGTTCTTACAGGGTCAAGCCCAACCTGGAAGTCAGTTCGGGGATAACGGCCTCCACCTCCTCACAGCTGGGTGTCAATGGCAGCGAAATCAATAACATGTACCGCAACCTGGCTTTATGGCCCACCTTTAATCCCTGGATAGATTCAGCGCACAGCAAGCCAAATCCGGGTAACGGCGTCAATGACGGCAATCCTTTGTACTGGCTGGGCAAGCTTGACAGAAGTGATGAAGTGAACCGCATCACGGCGCAGGCGGCGATAAAATGGGATATTCTGCCGGGACTCTATGTCAAAGGAACAGGATCGGGGTACCTGTTCGAAGAACTGGGCCAGGGTTTCTATAAAGCTACCCAGACCTATTCCCAGATCTTTTCCAATCCGCCCAACCCGGGGAACGTAAGCAGGGAGTCCTATGCCACCTTCTCCAGACGATTTCAGCAGCAATTTGATGGATTCCTGGGCTATACCAAATCCTTTGGCAAGCATAATCTGGACGCGATGCTGGGCGTGGAATATTATGATCTGAAAGCATTCCAGATGCAGGTCCTGGGTACCCAGGCGCCTACGGACGACATCCCTACGGCAAATGCTTCCACCGTTTTTAATGCCGGCCAGAATTACACTACAAAATCAGACTACCGCATCCTCTCGCAATTCGGCAGGTTGAATTATGATTACGACCAGCGTTATTTGCTGACATTTGTTTTCAGGAGGGATGGTGTATCCAGCCTGCCTTCAGAAAATCGCTTTGGCTTCTTCCCGGGAATGTCCGCGGGCTGGAACATACAAAAAGAACAATTTTTCATCAACAGCGGCCTTTCAAGGTTCATCTCCACTTTGAAACCCCGCGTCAGCTATGGGATAAACGGTAATGTGGCAGGGCTGGGAGACTATGAAGTACAGGGCTCCTATGGCCTGCAAGGGCTTTACAACGGAAATTCAGGGTTCCTCAATACAGGAATCATCAACTCAAACCTGAGATGGGAGAAAAGCAAAACAACCGATGCCGGTCTGGATTTAGGGCTGCTTCAGGACAGGATCACCCTGATCTTTGACTATTATGACCGCAAAACCAGTGACCTGCTGACCAACCTGCCACTTCCGGGTTATACCGGGTTCGGCTCCGTCAAAACCAACCTGGGAACCTTCCAGAACAAAGGATATGAGTTTACGGTAAACGCCGACATCATCGACAGGCCCAATGGATTGCAATGGAATGTAAGCGCCAACGCCTCCTTCAATAAAAACAAAATTTTAAAACTACCGCCGAATGGCCAGCCGAATAACCGGCAGGGGGGCATACAGATCTATGATCCAAAAACAAAACAGGTTGTCTGGGTAGGCGGTTACCAGGAAGGACAAACCCTGGGGGCAGTGTATGCCTTTAAACAGTTAGGCATTTTTAAAGACCAGGCGGAGGTAGATAAAGTAGCCGGTAACAGGGTGGATGTGGTCGCAGGGATCAGCGGGCCGAACAGCAGTTATGGCAGTGGCAAGATCACGCCCGGTGATGTGAACTGGGAGGACGTAGATCATAATGACACGATTGACTCCAGGGACCAGGTGTATATTGGCAACATCACACCAAAATGGACCGGCGGTTTCTCCACCACCCTGGCTTATAAAGGATTTTCCCTTTACGGCCGTTTCCAGTTTGCCACCGGTTATGTGATCTATAATGACTATGTAGCCAGGGTGCTCGGCAATTACCAGGGAACTTTTAACTATATCGACCTGCAAAAGAGGTCATGGACCCCCAACAACGAAGTCACCGATATCCCCAAAGTATATTATGCCGATCAGGTATCGGCGCCGCTGGGCAAAAAGAATTATACCAGGATCAATAACGCGAACATCGCGCTCAACAGCAATAACTCGAACCTTTACGAAAAAGGAAATTATCTGGCCTGCAGGGAGATCACCCTGGCGTATGATTTTTCCGGGTCCATCCTGGCAAAAACCCAAGTGCTTTCGCAGGCCCGGGCATACGTCAGCCTGGACAACCTGTTCTATATTACCAATTTTTCGGGTCCGACGCCGGAACCGCCGGTAGATGGAAACGGGAATATTACCGGCATCTATCAGGGTACCTATCCAACACCCCGGTCGGTCGTATTCGGCGTGCAGGTTTCTTTTTAAGCGATTAAAGTCAATCATCATGAAACCGAGCATGCTCAATCTTAAAATATAAAAGGGATGTCAGTGCGGAGTTACATCTGACCATTAAACATATAAAATACTAACAGATGAAAAGGAATATTATCTACATAACAATGGCGTTGGCAGCGTTTGTCATCATCAGTTCCTGCAGCAACAAATTGAACCTGGCACCCGTCAGCAGCATCTCAGACGAGAGCTTCTGGAAGACACCCGATCAGTTTGACGCATTTGTATCGGGTATTCATCAATCCTTCAGGAGCAGCACCTACAGCTTTGAACTGCTTGGCGAAGTGCGGGCGGATGTTTTCGGTACGGATCCCGGGTCAAGTTCATCCTTTACAGGTGAAGCGACCCAGGGCGTGGAAAAACTATGGAACAATGACCTCAGCCTTGACAATCCCGGTGTCAGCAATTATGGCGGCTTTTATTTTAACATCAACCAGATCAATCTATTGATCAGTAAATTAAATACAACCGACATAGTTACCGCCGCCAATAAGCAGTATTACCTGGGGATCGCCTATGGCATGCGGGCCTTCTATTATTTTCAGATACTGAAAAGCTGGGGAAAAGCCATTATACAAACCGAACCGACCACGGCTATTGATGTTACGCACCTGTCCAAAGCGGCCTCCGGGGAAGACAGTGTGATGGCGCTTATCAAATCAGATATTGATCAGTCGGTGGCCAGCTTCGGTGATGATTATTCATTTAAAGAGAACAAGGGATATTGGTCAAAAGCCGCCACCCTGATGTTAAAGGCACACGTTTATTTGTGGACCAGCTACCGGGGAGGTGGAAACGCGGACGCAAAGGTCGCCCTGAACGCGCTGGATGATATCCAGACGGGTGTTCCTTCCTTAAAATTATTGCCAGACTACTCCGATGTATTCGCATCGGATAACAAAGGAAATGATGAAATCATTTTTGCGATCCGCAATCAGCTAAACGAATCTTCCCTTCCTTTTTCAGGTACCTTTGAACCTCAGACAAGCCTGATCGTTAACTATTATGATTCCGCGGACAACAGACAATTCAACGTGACGGATGACAACTGGAGCGGCCTGTTGCGCGCACCGGTCATGATCAGGACTTTCAGAAGATTTGCCGATCAGGACAGTCGTAAATGGGCCACCTTCACACCGGCGTATAGTTTAGTGAACGGGAAATACCAGATTGCAGGCTGTTTTGTCAGTAAATATAAAGGAGAGCAAAACGCCGGCAGCAGGGTCTATACCAATGATTTTCCCATTTACCGGTATGCGGGTCTTTTATTATTGAAAGCAGAAGCAGAAATAGCACTGGGCCAGGATCCTTCCGCTGCGATCGACGCGGTCAGAAAAAGAGCTTATGGCGCCAGTTATAATCCTGCCGTGCAAGGCTATCCCCATCAGCCCGTTGATCAGAACCCCAAAGAGGCTATTTTGCAGGAACGTTTTTTTGAATTTGGTTTCGAAGGCAAGCGATGGTATGACCTGAGGAGAATGGGCGACTCTTATGTATATGAATATACT
>DASULB010000220.1:0-2936 GCA_036278455.1 Chitinophagaceae bacterium
ATTATATTGCAGGCAGTTTTAACCAGGATAACGGCGTGCTGAAAGTTAACCCGGTCAATGATTTTAACAGTAATGTAAAACTTCAGAATTATCAGCTACGTTCCAATGTGAACATCAAGATCACCAAGTCAACTGAAGCAGTGGTAAGGCTGTCGGGCACTTTTGATGACTATACCGGCCCGATCACTGATGATGGTTCGTTTGCAACAGACCTTTATTATAAGGCGCTGCATGCCAGCCCGGTACTGTTTCCCGCTTTCTTTCCGCCGGATTCAGCTAACAGATATACCCAGCACGTCTTATTTGGAAACAGCTATGCAGGCGGTGCATCCACTGCTTTATATGGCAATCCCTATGCCGATCTGATGAAAGGATATAAAAATTATTCCCAATCCAGAATGTCGGCCCAGTTTGAGTTGAACCAGGATCTTTCTTTCATTGCTGACGGATTGAGCTTCAGCGGTATATTCAATACAAACCGGTATTCCTATTTTGATGTCACCCGGCAATACAAGCCTTTTTATTATTCGATTGGTTCTTACGATAAGCTGTCAGGCCAGTATTCGCTTGTATGGCTTAATAATGAGCCTGACCAGGCAACAGAATATCTCGATTTTGTTCCCGGTAAAAAAGACATCACTACTTTCTTATACCTGCAGGCCGTACTGAATTATGCGCATGACATTGGCAAAAGTAATATCAGTGCCTCGCTGGTAGCTACCCGCGAGCAAACGCTTAATGCAGATGCTACCGATCCTGACACCAACTTGCCCTCCTTACAATATTCCTTACCCTATCGTAATATTGGATTGGCCGGGCGCGCTACCTACAGCTATAGGGCAAAATACTTTTTAGAATTTGACTTTGGCTACAATGGCTCTGAACGCTTTTCGTCTAATCACCGGTATGGGTTTTTCCCTACCATCGGAGCATCCTGGATCGTTTCCAAAGAAAAATTCTGGGAACCGCTTTCCGCTGTGATAAACAGGTTGAAATTGCGGGCAAGCTATGGTTTGGTGGGGAATGATGCTATTGGAAGCCAACGCTTTTTTTATCTTTCAGAGGTGAATCTGAACGGGGGTAACCCGGCTGCATTTGGCCTTGAAAACGGCTATAGCCGTAATGGTGTTTCCATTGGAAATTATGAAAACAGGGACGTCACCTGGGAAACATCCCGCCAAACAAACCTGGCAGTTGAGTTTACATTATTAAACGACTTGAATGTTGTTGCAGAGATCTACAAACAACACCGCTATAACATCCTGCAGTCACGTTCTGACATTCCCGCTTCTATGGGGCTGGAAGCTCCCATCAGTGCGAATGTGGGTCAAGCTGACTCTAAAGGGCTGGACCTTTCTGCTGACTATAAGCGAAATTTCGGACAGAGCGGATGGATCTCCGGACGCGGTAACCTTACCATCGCCGTCAACAAATTTACTGCCTATGAAGAACCTCATTATGCGGAGCCCTGGCGTTACAAGGTCGGGCAATCCGTTAACCAGACCTTCGGTTATATTGCCGAGAGGCTTTTTGTGGATGACAAAGAAGCAGCCAATGCACCGGTCCAGAATTTCGGCGATCTGCCTGCCATGGGCGGCGATATCAAGTACAGGGATGTGAACGGAGACGGACAGATCACAGAAAGAGATCTGGTACCTATCGGGTTGCCAACCGTTCCTCAGATTGTGTACGGTTTTGGCGTCTCATCCGGATTTAAGAATTTTGATCTGTCTGCTTTTCTCCAGGGGCTGGCCCGTGAGTCATTTTTCATTGATCCGACTAAAACCTCTCCTTTTGTAAACAATACGCAGCTCTTAAAAGCTTATGCGGATAGTCATTGGTCCGAGGAAAACCAGAATTTATACGCTACCTGGCCGAGATTGTCCACCGCTATTGTCAATAACAATGTACAAACCAGCACCTGGTGGATGCGTGACGGGACTTTTCTCAGGCTTAAATCAGTGGAGCTGGGGTATACGCTTCCGGCGACGCTGACAAAACGGATCTCCATAGATAAGGTACGCATTTACCTCAGCGGGTTGAATTTGTTGACATGGAGCGGCTTTGGACTCTGGGATCCGGAAATGGGAGGCAACGGCTTTGCCTACCCGATCCAGAAAGTGTATAACCTGGGAGTTGATGTCAATTTTTAATTGTTTAAAGCAAGCGCATGAAAACTATTATAAAATTATCTTTGGTAATACTGGCAATGGTGTCCATTGCATCCTGTAAGAAATACCTGGATGTTACGCCCGACAATGTTGCTACTATAGATTACGCCTTCAGGAACCGGAATGAAGCGGAAAATTATCTTTTTACCTGCTATTCTACGCTTCAGCATAGCGGTATGGGAGATGTTACGGCAAATCCCGGCTTTACCACGTCCGGTGAAATTATTTTTCCCTATCCCACGCCGGAGCTGCTGATCAATCCCACCGGCTTTAACATCATCCGGGGAACACAAAATATTATTGCTCCGGCACTGGACTATTGGGATGGACAAAATCAGGGTGTTTCTTTGTTTACCGCTATCCGGCGTTGTAACATTTTTCTGGAGAATGTGGATGAGCCAATTGATCTATCTGATTATGAAAAGACCAGATGGATCGCTGAAGCTAAATTTCTAAAAGCCTATTACCATTTTTGGTTATTGCGCCTGTACGGCCCTATCCCCATCATCAAGAAAAACCTGCCGGTATCAAGCTCTACAGAAGAAGTGAGGGTAAAAAGAGAACCGGTAGATTCCGTTTTCAATTACATTGTGGCACTATTGGATGAAGCCGCCAAAGATCTGCCGGTGAATATAGAAAATGAGGCCGCCGAAGAAGGAAGAATTACAAGACCTATAGCACTTGCGGTGAAGGCAGAGGTGCTGGTTACCGAGGCCAGCCCTTTATATAACGGTAATACGGCGTATGCTTCTGTAAAAAATAAAG
>DASULB010000221.1:0-2212 GCA_036278455.1 Chitinophagaceae bacterium
AAAAATACTTCCGGTTTAAATCCGGCCCCCGCCCCCGCCCTGGTTCGTGTCTCACGAACCATAGCATTTTGATGCAGAACACCCCTATCCATATCCTTCTAAACATTTTACCACGCAGGTAGGCAATAAATTTATCAGCACCTTCTATTAGCGTTTCGCCGCTATAGATTACGCCATCCATATCTATTAAAAGTCCCTGTTTCATATTAATTCATTTTAATTAAAAAAACGCTGTACCTTTTCTTATCCCTCCGCAATTTACTGCAATAAGGCACGAACCAGGAAAAATGTGATATAATGGTGGTTCGTGAGACACGAATCATGGCGTGAGCATATCGCTATCCGAAAAACTAGATGTAGAATCCATTTTAACGGAACAGATTGGCTTACCGGAAAAGTAAGTTTATTGACGGTCATTTTTTATCCGGTGAAAAGGCAAAAGCGTAAAAGACGAAAGGAAAGAATTATCTTCATTATATGCAATGATGTATTGCAAAAATCAAATTATATGATATTGTTTGATAAAGTAAATGCCGGTACTGAATACCTAAAACTAAATTTAATGAAAGGCAAATGAAAAAAATAGGATTTTTATCTTTTGGGCATTGGGCGAATCATCCCTCATACAAAGTGAGGTCAGCAAGCGATGCTTTGTTGCAGTCTGTTGATCTGGCTGTTGCCGCTGAAGAAATCGGTATAGATGGCGCATATTTCCGGGTACACCATTATGCAGCGCAGTTGGCATCGCCATTTCCCTTGCTTGCGGCAATTGGCGCTAAGACACAAAAAATAGAAATTGGAACAGGTGTCATTGATATGCGTTATGAAAATCCTTTGTATATGATTGAAGATGCCGGCGCTGCTGACTTGATTTCGGGAAGGCGCCTGCAATTGGGTATCAGCAGGGGGTCACCGGAACAGGTCATTGATGGCTGGCGTTATTTTGGTTATGAACCAGGTGATGGTGAGGATGAAGCAGCAATGGCCCGTCGTAAAGCCTTAACATTTTTGGACAAATTAAAAGGTGTTGGATTTGCGCAACCTAACCCTAATCCGATGTTTCCCAATCCGCCGGGTTTATTGCGGTTGGAGCCGTTTTCGGAAGGATTGCGTGAACGTATCTGGTGGGGAGCCGGCTCTAATGCCACAGCCGTTTGGGCTGCTGAACATAATATGTTTCTTCAAAGTTCTACCTTAAAAGAAGACGAAAGTGGAAAACCTTTTCATGTGCAGCAGGCAGAGCAAATCCGGTTATACAAAGAAGCCTGGAAAAAAGCAGGCCATCCACGCGAGCCGAGGGTTTCGGTGAGCCGTTCTGTTTTTGCTTTGGTGAATGATATGGACCGTTATTATTTTGGACAGGAAGCAGAGCGAAGTGACCAGGTTGGTTTTATAGAAAAAAATAAAAGAGCCATTTTCGGAAGAAGTTATGCCGCAGAACCGGATCAACTTATTAAGGAACTTGCAAAAGATGAAGCCATCCAGGAAGCGGATACCCTTCTTTTAACGATACCCAGTACGTTGGGAGTTGATTATAATGTACATGTGTTGTCAGCCATCCTGGAGCATGTGGCGCCGGGATTAGGCTGGCGCTAAAATTCAATATACGGAAGGTTTTTCTGAATTAATAATTAACCATCCTACGTTTAAAACAGGCTTGCAGCAATGATAGCGGCTTTAGCCATGGTTCGTGTCCGCACGAACCAAATATGAGAGACAATGTTAAGATTCATGAGGACACGAACCCCGGAACGAATGCGCCAACCAAACGAATTGAAACCAAACCCTATCTTTAAATTAGAATTAACTTAACGATGATGAACACAGACAGTATGAAGCGAATCAAAACAACCCATTATTGGCGCTATTGATATTTTACATACATCAAAAGCACCTGCTGAATCCGGGAGCTTATCAGCCTTACGCCAGGTTGCGTCATTTCACACCGCTTCCTTATTGTATCTTCCCCGATATTCTGATGGCGACATGCCGGTGATTTTTCTGAATACTTCCCGGAAGGCTTTTGGATCTGAATAGCGGCTTCATACATCACCTCGTTGATCGTTTTGAGGCTGGTTTTGATATTTGTTCTATAAATACATTACTTTCGGTTACCATTCGAAAAGCAAACGCATCTTGAAAACATTAACTGCCTTTATTTTTACGATCCTTTTTATTCATGGAAGTGCTGTTTGCCAGCATGCAGATTTAA
>DASULB010000222.1:0-2477 GCA_036278455.1 Chitinophagaceae bacterium
AGCAATCTGTATGCCTGCATATTATAGCTCCTCATTCGGCAACCATTTCTGATAGGTTTTTTGTTCTTTTCCGTGCTGTGTCATCACATCGATAGCCATTCCTGTCCGGAGCAGCTGAAACCGGTGGCCTTCAAAAGCCGATTCGACCCTTTGCTCATGATAGACAGCTTTTCTGAAAGCCCCCTGATTGAGACCGGAGGTAAGATTTGCCAAGCCTGCCCGGTTTCTTACTTTGCTAATTTCCGGATAAGCCTGGGCGGTCTGCCCCGTTCGTTGTATGCTTTAGCTTCCCATAACAATACCTCGGCGTAACAGTACACCGGGGAATCGACATCCTGTTCATTGGGCAGGGTGGGAGGGGCCTCGAACTTTTTAATATAACGCATGGAGTCATGCTGCGCTTCGTCGTAGGCTTCGTTAAGGGGATCTACGAACCAGGCAATGGAAGCGGCTTCGCGTTTGTCATTTTTTTCATAACTGTCCAGCATGTCCCGTGTAGGAATATTTTGTCCCGAGCCGGAGCTCGAGCTGAAACTCGATAAACAGGTTGTCCTGCATGGAACCGTTTCTGACGAGAGGTCCTCCCCGGAAGGAATGTTCATAGGTAAGTGTATTCTCATTGGCGACGGAACGATCACCCCGATTTCCGACTATACCATTATCGGCAATCCATATCCCAGGTTTTCCTATGGCCTCACCAATATGCTTCAGTACAAGGGCCTGACACTTCGTGTGACAAAAATCATTTTGTTTGCTTCGCTTAAGCCGGCTCACTATATCCATCTTGTAAATCATTAGTGGTGGTATTCAAAATGTGGTTTATTCAAGGATGCGCCTTATTTGTAAATCAGGACCACAAAACCGCCATCTGTAGACTGAATCAATAGCTTTGCAGAAAAACAAACTTTCCCGGAAGGTACGAACAATCAATTACCCTCATTCATGAAATACCTTTTCGCTTTTCACCCCTAGCCTTTAAACCGTACAGGAAGCTATCTACCCAGCGGAAAGTAATGGCCCGGCAAAAGATTAAAAAAAGGGATATTTTTATGCTCTCATACAAACCGAAAGACCAGGCATCCATCAAACGCCCAGACACATGAAATTCCTTCGCTATAGCCCTCTTGTTTTATTGCTCCTCGCCTGCAGAACCGGTATCGCCCAAAACACAGCAATAGATGTTCAGCATTATCGGTTCGCCATCACCCTTAACGATACCAATAATATTATTCAGGGGGACGCCACCATCGAGTTTATAGCGAAGAAAGCCGCTAATATGGTATATTTTGATCTCACTGGTCTGAATGAAGTAACCGGGAAAGGCATGAAGGTACTTCGGGTATCGGAAAACAACCGGAACCTGAGATATTCCCAGGACAGCACGCACCTGAATATTTATTTCAGCGAATCCTTCCCGGTAAATGTCAGAAAAGAGGTCCACATAAAATATGCGGGCGTTCCGGACGATGGCCTGATCATCAGCCGGAATAAGTTTAAACACCGTACCTTTTTCGCAGACAACTGGCCCATGCGCGCCCATCACTGGATCCCATGCAATGATTACCCATCGGACAAAGCCTCTGTTGACTTTGTCATCACCGCACCGGATCATTACCAGGTCGTGGCGAACGGCGTCCTGGTAGAAGAAACGAACGTTGCTCACCATGAAAGGCTCAGCCATTGGCGCACAACTGTCCAGCTGCCGACCAAGGTGATGGCAATTGGTGTGGCCGATTTCGCGGTTCAGCGTGTCGCGACCATCCGTGGTGTACCCATCTGGACATGGGTGTTTACCGCAAACAGGGACAGCGGTTTCGCGCAGTACACCATCGCAAAAGAGATCCTTCCCTTTTACATGAATTACATTGGCCCGTATCCTTACCGCAAACTGGCCAATGTACAATCCAAGACACGGTTTGGCGGACTGGAAAACGCATCCAATATCTTCTATTCCCAGAACTCTGTCGTCCTGAATAACTCAGATCTAACAAAAAACCATACCCCCACAGAAGCACTGATGGCCCATGAGATAGCGCATCAGTGGTTTGGCGATGCAGTGACCGAGACCGGCTGGCAGCACTTGTGGCTGAGCGAAGGCTTTGCCACTTACATGACGGATCTGTATTTCGAGAACAAGTATGGCGAGGATAGTTTAAGGGCAAGAATGCGCCGTGACCGGCTGGCAGTGCTGAAGTTCTATAAGAAAAGGCAGACGCCTGTGGTGGACACCTCAGCCATGAACGATCCCATGAAACTATTAAATCCCAACACTTACCAGAAGGTCAGCTGGGTATTGCACATGCTGCGCAGAAAACTGGGTGACCGGGTCTTTCAAAAAGGCATAAGGGACTATTATACCACTTACAAGGGTAAAAACGCATCCACTGGTGATTTCAGGCGGATCATGGAAAAAGCAAGCGGCTGGGATCTAAGGCCATTTTTTAAACAGTGGCTGTATTCACTAGGCCAGCCCATGC
>DASULB010000223.1:0-8541 GCA_036278455.1 Chitinophagaceae bacterium
GCAGGGTTTACTTTCCTATAATCTTTCACTGCATACGGCGATCCCATCGGCGGAACAGCATTACGCTTTCCTACAGGATAAATCGGCATCAGCCAGATCACATTGATTCCTAAAGCCTTTATGGAATCCAGGCGTCCCGTAACGCCCGCGAGATCATGCTGCGCGCTGAATGCCCGGATGTTCACCTCATACATGATGACATCCTTTGTATCCGGCACACCGGCAAAGGGACTCCCGTATTGCGATGGCAGCGAATCGGTGACTACCGTAACAGGGGGCGGCGGTGGGGTAAACGGCGGTGGGCCGTCATGCTTGCCGCAGCTGCCCGCCGCTACAAGCATCAATAAGCAGCATATGTTCATGTTAATTCTTTTCCTTTTACAGGTTTTCATGTGACGACCTCTTTCTTAATTGGCTTTTATCTGGTAAGTGTATTTGCCCGGCACATGTAAATCAAGCGTGATGGTATAATTGCCGTCGGCAGGGACCGTAAGGTTATTCAGCCCCGCCGTATAGCCAAAGAACGGATTATCGGCATAGACCAGTTTTCCGCCAGTATCGATGCCGAAATCAATCACCCATGCACCATTCGCGCGGAACTTAAAGGATCCTGCGGCTTTCATATCACAGGTAACGGTCCAGACCTGGGTGGTGGCATCATACGCCAACGGGATATCCGCATTCCACCCACCCGGTGTGGCATCGCCAATGATGCCCCAGGTGGTTTTAGTGGCCGTCCAGGTATTTTTATTGAGGTCCGCCGTCAGTTCATAATAACCACCGTCAGGAACTGAGAGCCCTGCAGCATTGCCATCGGTACTGAACGTACCATTCCCACCGTCCCCATAGTTGATGTGGTTCCAGTCGGGGGCATTGGTATATTTAAAATACTGGATTCCGCTGCCTTCCATATCGACATAACCTTCAAATAATCCCGCTTTCCCCGGCACGGGCGCGATGACCGGTGCTGAGGCGGGGGCCCATCCCTGGTAAGCACCCGGGACATATAAATTAAGGCCATAGGGCGTGACCATCAAAATAAAGGTATTGGAATACGCGGGGGGTATGGTGGACGCCGAACCATTGTATTGGTTGACATTCGAGACCACCCTCACCGCCAGTGAATCAGCCTGGCCGGGCGCAAATCCCATGGTGTTCAATAAATTATTCAGGTCCTTGCCTGTAAAGGAATATTCCAGCGCATTGCCGGCTACAAAACTTTTAGCCTTTCCCCAGGAGGCAGCACCACCGGTGTCTGCGGGGGCATCTACCTGCAGGGTATAGGAAACTACGGGGTTTTTACCATAATCCAACGCGGGCCAGTTAAAGGTAACCACGGTGCTGTCATCGTTATTCATAGACAAAACGATGTGACTCGCAGAGGCCGCTAACGCACCGGAAGAAAAAGCGCCGTCTTTCAGCATTAATTGTTCTCCCGCTTTCTGGCAGGAAGTCCATAGCAACAGGATGGCTGCTGAATAAAAAAGTTTACTAAATATATGTCTCATAAAACTTTATTAACAGGTTTAAGATAATCAGTACCCCGCATTCTGGGTCAGGTTTGGATTGGCAATGATTTCGGCGGCGGGAATCGGAAACAGATCAAAATGACTGTCCACCGCCGTCCCTGCCGGCACGCCCCCTTTCCAGGGCCACAGGTAGTTACTGCCTGTAAATTCACCAAACCGTATCAGGTCCGTTCTTCTGAACCCTTCCCAGTAAAGCTCCCGTCCCCTTTCAGATAAAATAAACGGCAGTGTCAGTTGGCTGGCCATAATATCGCCGGAGCTGCCGCCATAAGCGCGCTGGCGAAGTAGGTTCACATATTTTACAGCCGTCGCCATATCTCCGCCGGTGCCGCCCCTCACCACTGCCTCGGCATAAGTCAGGTACATTTCCGCCAGGCGGAAGAGTGGAAAATCCGTGCTGCATATCACGCCGTTGGGTGAATAGGGCGTTGTGCCGGTGCTGGTCTGGTTACTGAATTTATAGACCTCCACTCCTTGTGTGAAATTAATGACATCACTGATGGCCAAGGAGCCGGGACCAAACACGGCGCGGTTATCAGGACTGCTGCTGTAATTATTGCCAAAGAGTAGCGGAAGCTTCTCCGTGCTCCGGTTGCCCAGCCAGCCGCCCGCAGGGATCCCGAACAGTTTGTTATCCGCCGGATCGGTGCCATGAGCAGAACAGATCAGAAATGTAGTACCGCCATAATTCTGTGAATTGATGGCGTCATACGCGATCGGTAAGATCACTTCGGGATTGTTCTGGTTGTTATCACTCATGAACAGGTTCTTATAAGTTGGCATCAGGGAATAGCCGGCGCCAATCACTTTTTGGGCATAGGTGATGGCTTCCGTATACATCGGTGTACCGGTGTATACTTTCGCGTTCAGGTACAGCCTCGCCAGCAAAGCCCAATCGGCCGCCTGGTCCACCCGGGCGTATTCGTTCTGACGCGGCGCCACCAGGTCGGGCGCAATGGCTTTCAATTCCGATTCAATGTATTTGAACAAATCGGCGCGCTTGATCTGTTTGGGGATAAATTTCCCGATAGGGTCCGCCTCGGTAATAAAAGGAGGATTGCCAAACAGATCCATTAATACCCAATACTGATAGGCCCGGAGAAAACGGGTTTCCGCCCGGAAATAATGCACCTCCGTAGCGTCTTTGCCGGTAATTCCGTGGCTGGCCAATTTCTCATCAGTGGACTGCCGCAGGAATTCATTGCAAACGGTGATCTGATAGAGGCTTCGCGCATAAATATCATGGACGTAGATATTGGTAGCGGTCCAGTTAAGGTTATGAAGACTTTGCAGGTCGGCGTCATTCCAGGCGCAAATAGCCTCATCGGTCGTGAGTTCCTGGACGTTCCAGAAGGCACGGAGAAAATCAGTCGTGCCCACGTCGCCCAATCCGGCAAAGCTGACATCGGAAGCGCCGGTACCGGTGCTGCTGATGAGTGAATAGCTTCCGTAGACCTTGGCCAGCGCCTGTTTGTAGCCTAACAGGGAGCTGTATTGTTTGTCCGCGGTATTGGCGTTTAAAGGTTGCAGGTTCAGTTTATTGCTGCATGACCACAGGCCTGTTGCCATCAGCAGCAGAATGATCAGCATTTTAAAACGGGAATGTATCATGTCAGTTTTTTTTATATCAGTCTTTTTATATCAGTTGGTAATAAGGATCAGAGAATTAAAAGCCGAGATTGATACCCAGGGTATAGGTCCTGGGCCGAGGATAGATCGTATTGTCTATACCACCATATATTTCCGGATCAATCCCCGTGTAATTGGTAATGGTAAATACGTTCTGGCAATGTGCATTAATGACCAGGCTGACAGCATTGTTGAAAATACGGCCGGCATTATAAGACAAACCGATATTGTCCATCTTCAGAAAAGAGGCGTTTTGCACATAATAATCGGATTGTGGATTGCTGTAGTAGAAATGAGTGGTCCTCACATTGGCCATCACATTTGCCAGGTAACCCAGCGGATTGAGGATATTGGACTCCACGGCCCCTGTGGAAACGCCATCATAGAGGTAGTTTCCGGTATTGGCACGAAGTACGGTATTCAGGGTCCAGCGGTTATAGGTCAACCGGGTGCTAAATCCATAGATCATGACCGGGAAGGGCGACTGGTACCGGTATAGTTCATTTGAATTGATGATCCCGTCCCTGTTCACATCTTCAAATACCCCCTCGATGGGTTTGCCATTTTTATCATACTGCTGATGGTATACATAAAAGGCATTGGCGCTGTATCCGATGGAATTGATCTGAACCACGCCGTTCCCCGTGAGGGTACCGGGGTAGGTAGAATCCCTGGTGGCCGTCAGGTTGGTGATCTTATTGTTGTTGTAGGATACATTAAAACTGACGTCCCAGCTGAAATGCTTGTTCTTAACGGGCGTCGCGTCTATCATAAATTCCACCCCTTTGTTATCCATGTTGCCCACATTGGTGAGTAAAGTGCTGCTGAAATTTGAACCGGCGGGGATCGGGATGGTGTTGAGCAGGTTTTTGGTCTTTTTATAGTAGAAGTCGACGCTGCCATGAATACGGCCTTTCAGAAAGCCGTAATCCAGACCAGCGTTATAGGAGGCCGTTTGCTCCCATTTAAGCGATGCATCATACGCCCCGGGCGTCGCCATGTTATAATAGGTACTTCCAAACAATGTTTTGGAAGTGCCGTCGCTGATCGAATAAACAGGCTGGTAAGGATAATCATAAATGCCATCCTGGTTGCCTGTAACACCATAACTTAAGCGCAGGTTAAGTTCAGAAAGCGCGTTTGAGCTGTTCAGGAATGCTTCCTGGCCAACCTTCCAGGTAAAGGCGATGGAAGGAAAGGTGCCCCACCTGTTTTCAGGGGCGAATTTAGAGGATCCGTCCCTTCGGAGGGACGCTGCCAGGATGTAGCGGTCCTGATAGGTATAGATGGCGCGCGCATAATAAGAAAGCAGCGTATTTTCCGGCTCATCAAAAGGAAATACCGGCTTGCTTCCCGGGATGGTATCGCCATTGGCACGAAAACTGGGATAATTGTAGTTCTTTGACCAGTTATTGTAATAACCGTAACCAACCGTCGCATTGATGTTGCTGTTGATCCCTTTCAGTTCCTTCACATAATTCAGGTAAAACTCGGACACCTCATTTCTCGTCTGGTTCCTGTACTGGTTATCCTGTCCGCTGTCCAGGTAATTCTGCGCAGCATACGCGGGTACATTAATGTGCCCTTCCCCCTCGGATATATCATAGCCGAGATTAAGATTGGCGTGTAAGTCAGGTAAAAACGGCAAAGCATAATCAAACCTGATATTGCCAAAACTCCTTTTCACATTGCTTTTATTGGAATACAGGTTCAACATGGAAACCGGGTTTCTGGGCGCCAGCTTATTGAGCGTGACCGCCCCGGTATTCGCATCCGTGGACGCCCATTCAAAATAACCTCCATAAGGCGAGGACGGATCTTCAACAGGCTGGGTGGGATCAAAATAAACAGCCGAACTCACGGCGCTTCCATTGGCATATTTTCGCTGCAGAAAAGAACCGTTCAGGTTGATGTCGATTTTAAGATGCTGAAGTACCCGGGGACTTAAGACCAGGCCAACGGTCTCCCGCTGCAGCTGATCGGTATTCAGAATACCATTCTGATGCAGGTATTCCCCCGAGATCCGGTAAGGCATATCCTTCAGGGAACCCGTCACACTGAGGTTATTGTTCGTGGTGACGGCGCTGCTGAAAATTTCATTTTGCCAGTCGGTGGAGGCGCTCCCCATCAATGATTTGAAAGCCGAATCGGCGTGGCTGTTGATGTATTGCCTGAACTGCCCGGCCGACATTACCGGTATCTCCCTGACCAGTTTGGACAGCGAGACGGTTGAAGAGAAATTAAAGGCCGGCTTACCGCTTCCCCCCTTCTTAGTGGTGATGAGGATCACCCCGTTGGAAGCCCTCGACCCATAAATGGCGGCGGCGGCAGCGTCCTTGAGTACGGTGATGGATGCGATATCATTTGGGTTGAGCAGGCTCAGCTGATTAGAGGATCCGTAGATATTATTGCCGCTTAAGGGAAGGCCGTCAATGACGATGAGCGGATCGTTGCTCGCGTTTAGGGAGGCACCGCCACGAATGCGGATTACGCTTCCCGCGCCAGGTGAACCGCCGTTGGAAGTAATAGAAACCCCGGCCACCTTTCCCGAGATCAGCTGGTCTACCGTGGTAATGCTTCCTTTTTGAAAATCTTTGGCACTCACGGTGGCAATAGCGCCCGTCAGATCCTTCTTTTGCTGCGTCCCATAACCGATGACCACCACTTCATTCAGGCTTTTCATGCCCTGGAGCCTGACATTGAGGGTGCTCCCGGTGATCGGCAGGGTCGTGTCCCTGAATCCGACATAAGAAAATGTCAGTTCTTTCACCTCCGGTGTCACCTTGATCGTGTAGGAGCCACTTTCATCCGTTACGGCACCTATTTGCGGGTGATCCACCGCCCTGACAACAGCGGCGGGCAGGGCGTTTCCATTTTCATCGGTGACTTTACCAGAAACATTGCCGGCTTGCCCAAAGATCAATTGGGAGGACGCCAGGCAGATAAAAAGTAAGATAGTCCTTTGAAGTACAATTTTAATGACCATATAGGAATGTTTTCTGCATGAGGAATGTTGATTTGATTGCACGATTAATGCATTCACAAACATAACCTGCCATACAAGGCCGCCCAAATTGTAAGGGGAAAATATAGAAAATAGTGGGGCTAAACGATCTCTTTTGATTTCTAATGCCCTCTGAATTAATATGTTAAGTTTACATATAAATAGGACTAATATAGATTCAATACGAGGATATTCTTGGACTTTCAGGTGGCTTTCGCCTGCATGATCGCCGCCTCAAAGTCCCTGGCAGGCACGATCGCCTTCTTTTTGATCCGGGCCTTATAGGCATAAATGGTATTGACCGAATACTCAAGGATCCGGGCGATCTTCTCATTGTCGGTGATGCCCATGCGCATTAAAGCGAATATCCTCAGATCGGTGTTTAGCAGCTCGTCATTTTTAAGCTGTATCTTATCTTCTTCCCTGAACAGGGAATTAAAAGTATCTACGAAATCCGGGAAAAGCCGGAGGAAAACCTGGTCAAAGCCTTTCAGCATTTCCTCCTTTTCCGCCTTCAGGTCCACATTATTCAACAGAAACCCGATCTCACCATATTTATGATCCATCACTTTGCGGTCAATTGAATTTTTCAGTTTTTCAATCTTCGCAAAGAATTCAGCATTGATATTATAAGAATGGATCATATACTCTTCCTTTATCTTATTGGCCTCCATGAGTTTATCATTGATCTCCTGTTGCTTCAGGCTGGCGTCCGTGATGACCTGCTTGGCCGTCTTCAGTTCCTTATTCTGACGGTATATCACCATGATCAGGATAAAAAGCAGGAGCAGCAGCAGCGTCACAATGGCCGCATAAAAAAATAACACCTTTCTTTGACTCTCCACGGCGTTCACCTTGGCCCCTTCGATAATGGGTAAAATAGCGCTTACCTGTACCTGCCTTTGGCGGGCCCCATAATAGATGGCGTCCTGGATCGCCTTTCTGACGCAAAGAAAGGCGTACTTCACATTACCCTGTTTAAAAAATATCCCGGACAGGTATAAAGTGGCGGTGGTTTCTTTGGTGGAAGATTTGATATCATCAATGGCGGCCTCTATCAGCAACCGGATCTGCTGATCCGGTTGACCCATGGCCTCGTAAACACCGCTTAAAGTCGATTCGGTGAGGGCCTTTTGATGATAGGTCAAATCCCCTCTTTTCATGATTTTTTCCAGAATAGACCGCCCATTGGCAAAATGCCTGGTTTTAAGTTCGCGCAGCCCTTTATAATAGGCATAATCAAAGGAAGCAGGCGGAAAGTAAAGTAAAGCGGAATCCAAGTATAAATTGCCTAACTCGTAATATCCCGGTGTAAAATATTTATCATTGTCAAAATCAGCGAGGTCATAATAAGATCTTCCCATTAAAGAATAATAGCTTGCCTTTATGCTGTCGGGGATGAGCCGGACGTCTATCGCATGCAGCGAATCAAACGCATCCTTGAATAAACCTGCGGAGACCAAAATAAAACTGAGCCTGATCTTTGAATCAACAATATGGGAATGCTCCCGCATCTGGTAGGAAATATGCTGCAATTCCTTGGCAAAGAGGAACGCCGAATCATAATTAAATGTTTTATATTCATCATATAACCGGCGAATGATATCAAATCTTGCAGAGAGGGAAAGGTGGGGTCTTGCTTCCAGGGAGTCCTTTAGCCCCTGAATAACGGTCATTTTATGCGCATCATAATCAGGCGCCGCAGCAATGGTCTCCTTCAGCCTGTTGAACAGCGTATCGGTCATTGAATTACCGAATACTGCCTGAGTAGTTGCCAGAAATAAGATACCCAATAGAATTTTCTTCATAACGAGTCTGTTGAGCGTACCCGCATCCCTCTTAGGGAGGCGACCATTCCAAAATCAAAGGCATAAAAATAGCCAATTTAGACGCTTATTTGCGCCAATTTAGCTAATTTAAGGTGCCTGTCTGCCTCCATTCATGCAAATAGCAATAAAATCAATCGGGATTAGCCGCCAATCAGATTCATTACCATTAAATCCTAATTTCTACCGGGTACTTCACCGGGAAAAAATATCAATTGCACTATTTTAGTACATTAGTTTAAGGATAAGTTGTCCAGGATTTCGTAAATTTCATTCCGGAACTAAAATGATCAACCGAAAAATCATGGATACCAAAGTCATTAATAAAGAGATTATTTTAAAAACATTGGATGCGCAGGCTGCCGAATTAAAAAAATTTGTTGTGCAAAGGGTTGGTTTATTCGGATCATTTAGTAGCGATGAGAATACTGATGAGAGTGATATTGACCTCTTGGTGGATTTCAGTAAAGGGAAGAAAACGTTGCACAACCTGGTATATCTGGGAGTGTTTCTTGAAAAACTCTTCGGTCGTAAAGTTGATATAACCACTCCG
>DASULB010000224.1:0-2964 GCA_036278455.1 Chitinophagaceae bacterium
TTCCAGGTATTATCCCAGCTGTCCCTGATGAAACAATTGCCTGCATCACTTCCCGCCGGACAGGTGCGTTACGCATTATACAGTGTGATCAAAAATCAAATGAGCGCGCCCGGTACATTTGATAAAAACGGCTGGTTGCAAATAGGTGTATATGGTCATCAACCAGAAATAGGAGAGGGGTATATTTCCACCGGCAGTCTATACCTGTGCAGCGTTGGTATGTTGATGTTAGGATTGCCGCCCGATGCTCCTTTCTGGAATGCGCCTGATGAAGACTGGACGGAGAAAAAAGCCTGGGCAGGGAACGAAATACCCATTGATCACGCCATCAATAATTGACGATCATGAAATCCTTGTTGTTATTGGTCACCCTCTTCATTTTTGGCATGGGAATAGCCCGTGCACAGAAGGTATTTGTGTGCCGGGATGCGCATATTTCATTTTTTTCTACTGCCCCGCTTGAAGACATTTCGGCGCAAACCGACAGCGCTGTCTCCAGTATTAACCTGCAGACGGGCGCAGTATATTTCAAGGTAGCCATTAGCAGTTTTCAGTTTGAAAAGGGATTGATGCAAAAGCATTTCAATGAGCATTACCTGGAAAGCGACCGGTATCCCTTCGCGGAATTCAAAGGCAAAATATTGAACTTTACACCGCTTGACAGCGAAGGGATAGACCCGGTAACCGTTGAGGGCAGCCTAACCATCCACGGCGTCACCAAAGTGTATAAGACTGCAGGCACGTTGGAATTAAAAGCCGGAGAATTGGGGGCCACTTCCATTTTTAAAATACGCCTTGCTGATCACCAGATAAAAATCCCCAAATTGCTTTTTCAGAACATCGCCGAGGTAGTGGAGGTAAAGGTATATGCCGTTTATGACCTCCAATAGGCTTTAAAGCGCTTCTCGATCTGTTAAAAATCGAAGGTCTCTATTTTTGTTTGAGGAATCCATTTTGGCGGATCGTCTATTCTCTTCCGCATGACCAAATTAAGCTCCCAAAGTGAACTTAGAACTTTTGCTTTTCGGTTTTCAGAAGGATTTAGGTATCTTGTCATTATGAAAAATACGCGCTGGCCATATTTTATCATCCTACTTTTGATAGTTACCAGTTGCAACCATCAGAACAGCATTAAAAATAATGGAATTATTGAAACCAGGCTAAGCACCTTGCTGACGCAAAAAGAATATTTTAAGTTGTCCTCACAGTTAGAATCAGATAAGGATAGTATCGCGGGTCAACAAAGATTGTTTTTTCGGGCATTTGTTGATAACGCCTTCAATAAAAACGAGAGATCTATAAAGGAGGTTGATACACTTCTGCAAAATTATGCTGCTAAATTATCTGATTCTGCAAAAGCTATTTTATACCTCCTGCAAGACGACAGTTATTTTAAAACATTTCAATATGCAAAGTCAGCTCAGAATGAAAGAGTAGTATTAAGCCAATATTCTACCGTATTGGATAGCGGGAAAATCAGAGACGTTAAGAATTCATTTTTACTTTGTAATGCGTTAAAAGGAGTCCCACCTCAACAAATTGTAAAAATGGATTCTTCAGTCATTAATTGGAAAAAAGATAAGGTTGGCCTGATCGAAATACCTGTAAGATGCAATGGAACGACGCCTGATGCCATCTTTGATACCAGAGCTAATATTTCGTCTATATCGGAAACTTATGCTACCAAACTTGGATTAAAGATATTAAATGTTTCTTATGATGAAGGGAGTGGTATTACGGGATTGAGATTTAAGACAGGCCTCGGAGTGGCCGACAGTTTATATATTGGAAATATGCTCATTCGTAACGCTATTTTCCAGGTAATGCCGGATTCGGTATTATATATTGCCCCTATACAATTCTCCATGAACGTTATTATCGGGTTCCCAATTATTGAACAGCTTCAGGAAGTACAAATTTACAAGGATGGCAGAATGATTATCCCTTTAAAACCATCGGCAAGCCCGTTGCATAACCTTGCTTTAGATGGACTTGATCCGGTTCTCGCATTAAGGGAAAATGGCACTACTTTGCCTTTCTATTTTGATTCAGGTGCAGGGAATTCTGTTCTTTATTCCACCTATTTTAGAAAATATAAATCAAAGATTTTAAGAGAAGGCCGTATAAAAAAGGCTCAATTCGGGGGCGCCGGTGGTATTCGGAATGAAAATGTTTATGTGCTTCCTGCGCTTGATTTATGCCTTGGAAATAAGAAAATCACTCTTGACAGCATAGACATACTTACGCGTCAAATTGACCCAAAAGAAAAATTTTATGGGAATATTGGGAGAGATTTTATGTCCCGGTTCGATGAAATGATCCTGAATTTCAAATCCATGTATGTCGAGGGACGGTAAACCTTCTGTCTGCCAGCCGGTTAATGCCCAAGGGGAACGAAACTTCTACGGATTCGTTCTAAGTTACTTGAATCAGGCAATGCCCTTGGATGGAAAACAGAAAAGCCTGTTTCCAGATTAAAAGGTTTTGCTGTTCAATTGCGTATGCAGAGAAGTCATGCAGGATAAGCGAATGGAATGGCAGCGATCCGCAAAAACCTCCCGGTACATTCTCCCAAAACCCCTTGGTTCCCCGAAGCGGCGGTCCTTTCACTTATACTCGCAATATTATCGGGGCTTTTTAAGCTAAAGGGACCATGCGTCAAATGCCCAAAAGTTAATTTCAGCTGCCTGGCGCATGATCCCTTGATGCCTTCCGGAATTTAAATGTGAACTATTTCCAGACCTTAGTGATCAGGCTCGCTTTCGCTGAACCTGAAGGTGGCAGGCCATACATGTGTTCCATCGTACGAAGTACATTGTAATGGTTGATGGAATCACTGTACTTTCCGGGGTTCACATGAGCGCCTACAAAGATGGTTGGGATATGATTATGCGGCGTAAAATCATCTTCGTCGTAAGTAAGGATAAGCAGGCTGTTGTGCGTCTTTGCCCAACTGATGTATTT
>DASULB010000225.1:0-4979 GCA_036278455.1 Chitinophagaceae bacterium
ATTGAAATCAGTGAAGAGGTCGGCATCAAATCCAACATCGAGCTGGCTTGTCTGTTCCCATTTCAGGTTGGGGTTGGCGGGGGCGTTGGGACTATAACCCGTATAGATCGTTCCCGGGCCAAAAACATAATCCCTTCCAGAACCGCTGACCGTGGATATAAATTGAAAATCGCTCAATGACTTATCGTTTCCGTTAATACCATAAGAGGCACGGATCTTCAGGAAATTGATCACGTCGCCCGGATGCCAGAAATCCTCTTTTGTCGGCACCCAGCCGACGGAAACAGAAGGGAATTTACCATACTGGTTATCGCTGCCGAATTTGGTCGATCCGTCCACGCGAAGGATGCCGGTTAATAAATATTTCCCCTGATAGTCATAGATAACACGGCCAAAATAAGAATGCAGGGCATAAGGCTGGTTTTCATAACCACTTCCCGGCCGGTACACCACCACCGCATTGTTGATATAGGCCCCTTCGGGCAGGGTATAGTTCATCGATGCCTGGTGGTAATCCGGAACGGACAGGCCGCGGTAAGTCACATTCAGCCCGGAGGCCGCATCCTTTTCTGCGGAAGTGCCGACCAGAAAGGTCAGGTGGTGATCGCCAAAATTATGGGAATAAGAGATGGTGTTGTCCCAGTTCCATATCAGGCCCTGGTTCATGGCACGGTAATAATCCGGCTTGGAGGTATGAGAATTTGTGGGGCTCAGGTAATAGGTGGGCGTGAAACTTACATTGCCGTAAAAGGCAAGCTTCGCCCCGATATCGGAACGGATTTTTAACCCGGGGATCGGTTCAACCTCCACATAGGCGTTCCCCACGATGTTGTGAGACCAGCCATAATTACCCAGTTGTGTCTGAATATAGGCCAGGGGATTGGTCATCTCCTGTCCCACGATGGAGGAGATACCATAAGGCTGACCTTTCTGGTCCCGGATGACAGGTTGGGTGCTGTAAGGATTTTGGCTGGCGACATCAGGATCCGTGATCACGACGGGGGTGATGGGATCCAGGTTGATGGCCGAACTGAGCGGGCCGCCGAATTCACTGTTGGTGTTCAAACTACCCCTGTTATTGATGTAGGAATAGCCGATGTTCTCCCCAAACCGCAACCAGTCTTTCAGTTCGTGGGTGGTGTTCAGCCGGACGGTAAACCTTTTATAATGCGAGATCGGGGTGGCCACGATCCCTTCCTGGTTATAATAACCGAATGAAGCGTAGTAAGTGGATTTTTCGCTTCCACCACTCATGCTCAGTTCATGACTTTGGATCTTGGCAGAATTATTAAAGATGGTGTTTTGCCAGTCAGTACCCACACCGAGTGACTTGGGATCAGGGAAAAGCATTCCGTTGCCAGCTGCCACGGAAGATTCGTTCCTTAAAGTGGCATACTGGGTGGCGTTTAGCAGCTTTAGTTTCTTGGCGGGAGACTGAATCCCGTAATAGCCGCTGTAATTCACCTGCATATTACCTGCCTTACCTTTTTTTGTGGTGATCAGGATTACACCGTTTGCAGCCCGGGTACCATAAATGGCGGCGGAAGCAGCGTCTTTTAATACCTGTATGGAGGCAATGTCATTCTGGTTCAGGTAATCGATACCGCCTACATCCACCGGAACGCCATCCACGATATAGAGGGGATCACTGTTATTGATGGAAGTCGTGCCCCTGATCCGGACGGTGGAGGAAGCACCCGGTTGGCCGGAGCTGGCGGCGATCGTCAATCCCGAGGTCCTGCCCTGTAAAGATTGTTCCACACGCATCACCGGCATATTATTCAACTGGGATGCGTCCACCGAAGAGATGGCGCCTGTCACCTGGCTTTTCTTTTGTGTGCCATATCCGATGACCACTATTTCATTGAGTCCGGCGCTGGAGGATTGTAAAACGATGCTGAGGGTAGTCTGGCCATTGACAGGGACCTCCTGTGTCTCATAACCGATATAGGAAACGACCAGCGTGGCACTGTCCGGCACATCGATGGAGAATTCCCCGCTGGATCCTGTGACTGTTCCTATGGTGGTACCTTTTACCTGGATGGTGACGCCCAGCAGGGCGTTGCCGGCGGCATCGGAAACCTTCCCTTTTACATCCACGGCTTGTATCTTGCTGCTTTTGGCGGCGATGACGATCAGGTGGGTGCCGATGAGTTTATAGGTGAGCGGTGTACCCGACAATATATGATTGACAATATCGGGAACCCTGGCGTCAGTAGCATGAATATTTACCATCATCCCCGGTGAAAGCAAAGCGTCATTATACAGAAACCGGTATTCGCTTTTCTTTTCGATCATCCTGAGGGCCCTGGAGATCTCCACATGGTCCATATTGAGGGTCAGTTCATTTCCCTGAGAATAGACTTTTGCGGATACCTGCATGCAAAATAGGAAGATGAATAACGTGGTCAGTTTCATAAAAAGCAGGATTTTTCGCACATCTTTCGAGGGAGAAAAGATATGCTCCAATAAATTTTTTTTCATACCTTTAATCGGTTTAATTAGTTAAGAAATAGAGAACCCACACCCTTCCCGTGAAGACTAATCTGTCCCGGGTGTCGCAATCTAAGGGCAGGTATTGTCTTTCGAAGCTGGAAAGGTTTTCGAAATTGAACCTTGGGGAAAAGCAACTTATCTGAACTGGAAATTGTTCTTTCGGGTGCAATCACAGCGAAGAGTTGTTTTTCCCCTTTTTTGATGTTGTATTTTACGTGATCATAGGCGATGTTTTTGAGGATTAAGCATGAGGTATGTGGTTTTGGTTTACTTGGTTTTAGTTTATCTTCCGCGTCATGGCTTGGAAATGTAGACTTCGTTTTTCTCTATCCTGTAATGAAAAGGTGCTGTAATCTGCAATGCTTTCAGCGCCTGGTCCAGTGACTCATTGACAAAGATGCCGGTAAAGCGGTAATGTTTTATTTTGCTACTGGAGAAATCTATATTAACGTTATACCAACGTTCCATCTGGACGGCCAGGTCCGCAAATGTCTCTCCGCGAAAAGCCAGTTTATTCTGTACCCAGGACGTCTCCACGACCGTACTGTCCGAAGGGATAAAGGTCATCGGTGAGATCTTGTAGCCCTTGCTGCTATCCTGTTTGACGGTCCCCAGGCTTTGGGTGATCATGCGTTCATCATTGAATACAGTGAGCTTTTCATGGGGTTTCAACAATACCGTCTTTTCGGGCTGATCGGTGAATGAGACTTCAATGGAGCCCCTGATCAGGGTGGTTTCAATCGTTTTGTCGCCGGGATAGGATTTGATGTCAAAAGCGGTACCCAGTACGGTCACATTGATCTTGCCCGCGTGGATAATAAAAGGGTGCAGGGCGTCATGTGCGACATCAAAGAAGCCTTCACCTACGAGCGTCACTTCCCTGTTCACTACACCGAAGTCCCTGTTATTATACACCAGCTTACTGCCGGAATTGATCCATACCACCGTGCCATCGGGCAGCGTGACTTTTGTCTTGGAACCATAACGTGTAGTGACCTCACTTTTGCCACTCCCCGCGTATTCATTGGCGCTTTTGGGAAGCGGAACGGAAGTATGGAATGTCAACAAAGCGCCCGTTACCAATAAAGCCACAACGGCGGCCGCAATCAGCCATTTTTTCCAGGCGCCTTTTTTCCCACCCGCCTCTTCCCAGGGTGGGATCACAACTTCCTCCGTTTTTTCATTCGCGGGTAATACGCTATTCTTTGTGCCGATATGTCCGCGCAAACTGTCCAGGCGCCGGTCCATGACCTCTTTATGTGGTGGTGCACCGCCACCGGCGGGCCAGTATGCGGCCAGCATCTCATAGGTATATTGCCAGGAGGGCTGATCCCTAAGCAACCCTTCCAGGTCACTTTGTTCAGCTGCGGTGGCTTCCCCCGCCAGTTTCTTAGCCAGTAATGTCCAAATGCGTTGTTCTTCACTCATTGAATAAAAAATGTAAGCCTCCTCATAGTAAGGACAGTAAAAAGAGAGGATATCCGTAAAAGAAAAATTATTTATTACGCGATGGTCTTTAAGGTAATGGCGCAGGCTATTTTTTTCAGGGCAATGGTCATTTGGGTATCGACCGTGCGGGGAGAAATATTCAGTATCTCGGCGGCTTCCCGGTACTTGAGTCCTTCTTCACGGACGAGTTTAAAGACCAGTTTACATTTTGGCGGAAGCGCGTCTACTGCCTTATTGATCTGGGAAGCCATCTCTTTGGTGATCAACATCCGCTCGGGCGTGTCCACGGACATGGAAATATCTTCAGGGTAGGTTTCGAAATAGGAAATAAGGTCCCTTGATTTCCAGTCCAGGTAGTTTAAGGCCCTGTTCCTGATGGCCACATAGAGATATACCTGCAGATTTCGGATCTCGGCGACCCCTGAACGATTTTCCCAGAGCCTGATAAAAACATCTTCCACTATTTCCTCAGCCACTTCCGACTGGCTGACAAGGGCGCATGCAAAGCGGTAAAGACGGGAATAATAAAACGTATAAAGCCTTTCCAGTGCCTTTTGGTCGCTACCAGCCGCTACCTGCTGTTGCAGTTTTATTACTTCTTCCGCTGACATATAAAGAGATGTATCATTTATTCATGAGTTAAAGGTAAGTAAAAAAAATTATTGAAACATTTATACCGCCCTGGAATGTCCAAACATAAAATGTTTTTGCAATCAAAAGATGAACGGTGTGGTTATTCAGGTATTCGGAGGATTGAGACTTCAAAAATCTTATGGTGAGGAGCCCGGAATGCCGCCGGTGAAATAAAGGGGGCCCCGCATCATCATCGTGATATTTTTAAAATAAAGGAATCACGATGCGATGCAAGTGAACCGAAGCAAAATAATGCGGCCGGAAGTGGCTAATCCGCCTGTTTCAGTACAACGGCGCCAAGGGGCGGAAGTGTCAGCCGGATGGAATTTTCCTTTCCTCCGTGGGGTTCTTTATGTGTTTTAATCGACTGGGTGTTGACGACTCCGCTGCCCCAGTACCTT
>DASULB010000226.1:0-5648 GCA_036278455.1 Chitinophagaceae bacterium
GTCACTCATAAAAAAGGTCAGGTTCCCTCCCTGCATAATGTCCTGATGTCGCAGGAAATACTGGTGCAATGGGTGACCGTTCAGGAGGATTTTGCGAATATATATATTTTTATCCCCCTGGTCCTTTACCGTAATGGTAAAGGTCTTCCCATTCTCCAGATGGATCTCCGCACCGTTCACAGCAGGGCTTCCGATGGCATACTGGTCCGAGCCGGGGGCCACGGGATAAAAGCCCAGCGAACTGAAGATATACCAGGCGCTCATCTGGCCGGTATCGTCATTGCCGCCCAGGCCGTCGGGCTTCGCGTGATACTGGTTCTTCAATATCAGCCGGATCCATTTCTGGGTTTTCCAGGGTTCGCTGGTCCAGTCATAGAGATAGGCGATATGGTGGGAGGGCTCATTGCCGTGCACATAATTGCCGATAATGCCTTCCCGGCTGATGTCCTCGGTATGTGCAAAGTATTTATCCGGCAATCTCATGGTAAAAAGCGAATCCAGGTGCGCCACAAACCGTTTGTCGCCACCCATCATTTTTATTAACGCGGGAGGATCCTGTGGAACAAACAGACTGTAGTTCCAGGAATTACCCTCCACAAACCCGGGTTCACTGGTTTCCAGGGGATCAAAATGCTTCATAAAGCTGCCATCGCTCATCCTGGGCCGCATAAAGCCCGTGGAAGGATCATAGAGATTTTTGTAGCTCCCGGCGCGTTTGATAAACTCCCGGTAGAGGTCCATCCTGTTCAGCTTTTTCGCCATCTGTGCGATGCACCAGTCGTCATAGGCGTATTCGAGCGTCTGTGATACCGATGTGTTGCTCTTGTCCTCCGGCACATATCCTTTATCGATGTAGTATCCGAGGCCGCCATACCAGCGGTTGGTGGCGGTGGTCACGCAGGCGTCGAGCGCCTCGTTCTGATCAAAGGTCGCCTGTCCCTTGATCACGGCATCCGCGATGACGGATACCGCGTGATAGCCGATCATGCACCAGTTCTCATTAGCGGAATTGGACCATACCGGCAACATATGAAAGGCGCTTTGCCGGTAATGCGCCAGCATGGATTTGATCATGTCCTCATTCCGCCCGACCTGCAGGATGTTAAAAAGCGGATGCAGTCCCCTGAAAGTGTCCCACAGGGAAAAAGTGGTATAGTTGGTGAAGCCATGCGCATGATGGACTTCCTTATCCAGCCCTTTGTAAAGACTGTCCACATCCATATATACGGTAGGATTAATAAAGGCGTGGTACATGGCCGTATAAAAGTTCTGCTTCTCTTCCCTGCTGGGAGACTGGATCACTACTTTATGCAGCTGCTTTTCCCATGCCTCTTGCCCACGGCGCTTTACGGCTTCAAAATCCCAACCCGGCGCTTCACTCACCAGGTCGTTCTGCGCGCCTTTCATGCTGACGGGAGAAAGCGCAAATTTTATCTTTATTTTCTCTCCCTGGGATGTTTTAAAATTAAAAAAGCACCTGATCTGCCTGCCAGCCATCACCGGAAAGTTGTGATCCTGGTCAAACTTGCCCCAGAAACCATGGTAGGGTTCAGGCTTTGAGAAATTATGCATGCCATAGCCGGTGAACGGTTTATTGAATTCCATTGCAAAATAAAGCACCCGGTTCCTCGCCCAGCCGTTGGTCTGCCGGTAGCCGGTGATCAGGGTATCATTTACCACCCTGACATAGGTCCAGACATTTTTATCCGGATAATTATAAATGCCCGACATCATGTCCAATATAACATGCGCCTGATCGGAGGCCGGGAAGGTATACTGGTGAAAGCCGACGCGTGTGGTAGCGGTGAGCTCGGCGGTAATGCCATAATCGGCCAGCTGCACTTTATAATAATCCGGCTGCGCCACTTCCGTGGCATGAGAAAACCTGGAGCGGAAGCCGCTGCCCGGGTCGCCGGCAGTTCCGGGGTTTAACTTTAATTTGCCCACGGTAGGCATGATCAGAAAGTCCCCCAGGTCCGAATGCCCCGTCCCGTTGAAATGCGTGTGGCTGAAGCCCACGATCGTCTTATCATCATACTGGTAGCCCGCACAATACCGGTATACCTCGGGATTGTATTTTCCATCCACTGAATAAGGGATGGTATCCGTGTCGGGACTTAACTGCACCATACCAAAGGGAACCGTTGCCCCGGGATAGGTATGGCCCATGTTTTCGGTGCCGATCAGCGGGTTCACATATTGCACCAGGTTTTCTGTGGTGTTCATTGGTGTATCCGTTTTTTGTGCGAAGGCCGCCTGTTGCACCAGCAATAAGACGATCAGAATCTTTTTCATTTATTTTATTTTTTGCAGCTGTTTTTTGGCGTCTGTTCTGTTGGCCTGGCAAGCTACCGGTAATGCAACTGAAGCGCAGGGTCCTTTCCATAGGCCGCCCACAACTCATCCACGGTCTTTCCGGTAAGCTTCTTCCAGGTACCTGACGTATAGGTGTCATCACGCAGGCTGCTGTCCAGCTGATCGACAATCTTCTTATCTACGTTCTTACTCAGCCATACCAGAAAACGGGCACATATCCGGTAGCTGTTCTTATAACTTTGTTTGTCAGAATAATCATACAATATCCATCCGGCGGTCTTGTTATGGACGCCGTAGACATAACGCGCGTAATCCGCTATCCCCTCCACCAGCCATACGGGATGATAATGGGGGTACCCCTGGACGATATGCATCACTTCATGGGTGACCACGTCAATGTCATGCGGATGTTTGTGGTAGTAAGCCGCACTGAACGTTGTCTTATCATGGCCGGTCGCCGCCACGCCGTGGTAGGCCGTATCCATGGAAAAAACGATGCTCTTGGGCACCTTTTTATTGAACCGCCGTGCCTCTTTGGGATACACGATAAAAAACGTCCTGACCAATTTTTCCCTGATGCTCGTATCGAAGGAGGGGTCGTTGTTTTTAAAGGTAAGGGTGTAACCCTTCTCCTTATAGGTTCTGGTTTGGAGTACAGGGTCCGTCCCGGACGTGGCCGCAGTGGAAACCTGTGGGGTCATCCGGTGGCTGCAGGAAGCCATGCAAAAGACCAGGAGCAACAAGGTAAGCGGCAGGACGATCATTTGTTTCAAGTGCAGATGTTTCATGGTTTGTGCTGTTTTGGAGGATTTATGGATGGGTTATTTTTAAATTGATCTTTTTATCCGGCAAGGGACATACCTGCATGAATTCCACCGCGCTGCTTGCTTCATAGGACTGGAGGGTCCCCGTCGGGCAGGGTATTTTATAATTCCTGTAAGTGAGTTCCCTGGTGGTATCCCGGTTTGCCCACGCCGCCTGAATGTTATGTTGTATCCACGGCAGATACCTGTCCTGGTGGCCATTTTTAATCAATAGCATGATATAGCGGGCGAATATTGCCTTTAATACACCCTGCTCATTCCAGGCGCCTTCAGCGGGAAGGATGCCGCCGGCGTCACACATCCTGTTTTTAGTATAATCCGCTGCCAACTCCGCATCACGCAGATAAAAGGCCGAGTCCGTAATCTTGTATAACATCACGGCCGCCCCGATGCAGGTTCCCTGGTTATAGGTATAATCCTCCCATCCCACCATGCCGTCTGCCATCACGTGATCCGCGACCCTGCCGCTGACGGTATCGAAAAGATGCTCCCTTGACCACCCATAAACGCTCCGGGCCTTTTGCAGATAAGTGGAATCGCCCGTCAATCCAAACAGTCTCATGGCAGCGATCACCGTGGGATAGTTGATGCAGGCATTCTTGGCGTCATGTTTGAACTGCCAGAACATGCCGCCGCTTCCCTTATCCCAGGCGCTGTCCCATACGCGTTTAAAACCGGCTACCGACCACTTCAGGTATTTTTTATTTCCGGTCACCCGGCTTGCCCTTGCCAACGCTCCGATCCACCACATCATGTCATCATAAATAAACCACACTTTTTTGTTATGCCAGTCATACCCCGCATATTCCTGATAACCACCACTGCAGATGTCGCCGATCATTTTCCGGGTGGCCGGATCACCCGTCCGCCTGTAGGCGTCCATCACCATTTCCAGAAAGATTGCCTGTGTCCAGATGGCGCCCGGGACCTTTTGGTTGGTGGAACGGTGATACAGGCCGCTACCGGCATCATAAAAATACCGGTTAAAGGCGTCAAACGCCCTGGTGGCATCTGCAGCAGTAACTTCAACGTCCTTACGGGGTATGGAAACGGCATGTCTTTTCTGACGGCCGGCCTGGCCATTTGCAGAAAAGACAAGGGAAATAAAAAAAAGTATGTAAACCAGTTTGCGCATAAGGAGGAAGACTTGTCTGTCCGCTTATTTTGAAACGTGCAGCAATAAATCGTTTTAGCAAAAGTAAAAACTTTCCTTACATTTTTTACCTTTTATGTTCTTCAACTTTTTCACCATTGAAAAGGTCATCCACAAGCTGTTTCACCGGCCCCTGAAGATAGCTTTCCTTTTCTCCAGAAAAGCGTCCCTGCCTTCTTTGTGGTCGGCGGTCCCTCCGGCGATCTGCTGGCAATAAGCCTCATAAGCCAATGCGGCATCCAGGCTCTCCGTCGCGCCCTTGCGGAGCATCTTTTTGATCAGGGCAACAGCCCTTGTGGGCGCCCCCGCATAATAGGAGGCTTCGCCCTGAACGGCAGCATCGAGGTCCGCCGCTTTCTCCACCCGGTTCACCAGGCCCAGTTGCAAAGCTTCCGTCGCCGAGATGCGCCCCCCACGGCTAACAAGTTCAAAAGCCTTGTGATAGCCAACGGCCCGCGGCAAAAAATAAGTAGCTCCTGAATCCGGTACCAGCCCGATGTTGATAAACCCCAGTGCCAGGCTGGCGCTTTCGGCCGCAATGATGACATCGCAGGCCAGCGCAAGGGAACAACCGGCCCCGGCGGCCACGCCGTTCAGGCGGCAGATCACCGGCCTGGGCATGGCGCAGATGGCGCGGATAATAGGGTTATACCGGCGGTGCAGGGAATCGCTGAAACGCTTTGGGTCATCCCCCCGGTCGGCATTTAGGTCCTGACCGCTGGAAAATGCCTTATCGCCCGCGCCGGTGAGTACCACCACGCGTACCTGCTCATCCCGGGCAGCCTTTTTCAGTGCGTCCTGTAATTCAAAGCTCATCTCATCATCAAAGGCATTATACACCTCCGGACGATGAAGGGTCACGGTGAGGATCTGATCGGTAAGTTCAAATAAAATGGTTTTGTACATAACCTGTTAATGGATTCAGTAGGGCGTTGAACGATCTGTGCACTCTCTTTGCCCGGGTGGTTCAGGATCATTGCCGTGGTTTTCAGGGTGACGGGATCCATGGACGGGTTTTCAGATGATCCTGCTGGGTGTTCGTCTTCGTCTTCCCGCGGCCTGAACGGAAATTCCGCGGTCCGGAGATAACGGGAGGGTGTTCAACATCATCCAAACATCCGAAGAAACGCAGGGATCCCACCGTTCAATGTCGCTGCTTCAGAGAGTCTCGCTCAGCCACTTGAAAAATTCTTTCTGCCATACCAGCGCGTCCTGCGGATGCAATACCCAATGATCCTCCTCCGGAAAATACAGAAGTTTGCTTTTGATGCCCTGGAGTTGTGCCGCCTGGAAGGCTTCCAGGCCCTGCTCGATGGGAACCCGGTAGTCAATGCCGCCCTGGATGATCAAAATAG
>DASULB010000227.1:0-16675 GCA_036278455.1 Chitinophagaceae bacterium
GTTATAACGGCGGCCGGATCCTGAGATCATGAAAGCCGCTGCGATAACCTTTAACAGGTCCGCCGTCATACAATAAAAAATTAACCCTTATGTTCGCAAGGCCGAACCCGTTATCGTGAAGAGGCCTTTTGCAGCAGGAACAAACCACGTACTATGATTAAAAAAATCATCGCCGGTTGCCTCATTTTATGCATCAGTTACGGCATCGTTCAAGGACAATCTGGTTTCCCGTGGCCCCGGCTCACCCGGGATAATAAACCCTGGGTACGCTGGTGGTGGCCAGGCAATGCGGTGGATACACCCGGGCTTAAATACAACCTACAGGCCTTTCATGACGCGGGTATCGGGGGCGTGGAAGTCACCCCTATTTATGGTGTCAAGGGATTTGAAAATAAGTTCATCGACTTTTTGTCGCCCCGCTGGATGAAGATGCTGCACTATACCATCAACGAGTCAGACCGGTTGCACATGGGCGTGGATATGGTCACTGGTACCGGATGGCCTTTTGGCGGTCCGCAAATTACGCTGGCAGATGCGGCCTCCAAGGTAATCTTTCAAACTTATATCTTAAAAGGCGGTGATCACCTGGAGCAACCGATCCGTATAAAAGATCCGCGTCAAAAAAAGATTGCCAAACTGCAGCTACTGATGGCCTACTCCGGTCAGGGAAAAAAATTGGATATTACAAAAGCGGTAGATAACGCGGGAAATCTCAGCTGGAAGGCTCCGGCAGGCACCTGGGAACTCATCGCCGTATTTAACGGCAAAACTTTGCAAAAAGTAAAACGGGCCGCCCCCGGTGGAGAAGGCTGGGTGATGGATCCTTTTTCTGCGGATGCACTGCATCGATACCTGCAACGATTTACCGGAGCGTTCGCAAAAAATAGCTGTCCCGTTCCACACGCCTTCTTCGACGATTCTTATGAAGTATTCGGAGCCGACTGGAGTAAGGATCTGTTCAGTGAATTCTCAAAAACAAGGGGGTACCAACTGCAGGATTACCTGCCAGCCCTGCTGAGTCAGGGGAACAAGGACACGGTAGCCAGGGTCACCGCTGATTACCGACGGACACTGGCGGAGATGCTGTTGAACAATTTCGCGGACAACTGGACCCTGTGGGCACATCAAATGGGCAGTCTCACCCGCTACCAGGCACATGGTTCTCCGGGTAACCTGCTTGATCTGTATGGTGCTGCGGACATCCCTGAAATAGAATCATACGGCTCCAACCATTCTGACGTCCCCGGCATACCGGAAGACTCCATGGGTGGCAGGCCAGGAAAGATCGACCCCTTATTACTGAAATTCTCCTCCTCAGCAGCACATGTTATGGGCAGGAAACTGGCTTCATCAGAAACTTTTACCTGGCTCGGCGAGCATTTCCGGGTGAGCCTTTCTGAGTGCAAGCCTATACTGGATAAACTGTTGCTATCCGGCACCAACCACGTGTATTTCCAGGGCAGCCCCTATTCCCCTCAGGACGCACCCTGGCCGGGCTGGCAATTTTACGCAAGCATTAATGTGACCCCTTACAATACATTCTGGCATGATATCCCGGCCTTTGATCAATACATCGGCAGGACACAGGCTTTTTTGCAAGAAGGCAGGCCTGATAATGATGTGCTGTTGTACTGGCCGGTTCAGGACGTCTGGGCCATGAAAAGCCGCAACATCCTTTTCCAGCTCACCGTCGGTAATGCCTCGCAGTGGCTTAGCCCGACGCCTTTTCATCAGGTGGGCGAAGACCTCCTGCACGAAGGCTATGGTTTTGATTACATTTCCGATAAACAGTTACAAACCACCAAAGTAACCAGCGGGGCCTTACAAACCCCCGGTGCGACTTACCGGGCACTCCTTATTCCGCCCTGCAAATACATGCCGGAAGAAACATTGCAGCAAATCGCCCGGCTCGCCCGTGCGGGTGCGAAGATCATCTTCATCCATAGCCTGCCACAGGCACTCCCCGGTCTGCAACATGGACCAAAGGAAATCGCCGCGTTCAAACAATTAAAAGCTTCCCTGTCGGGGGATCAACCTTTTACCAACAGCAACGGGAAAGCTTTCGGCCAGGGCACCCTCTTTAGCGGGGACAACGTGGGGGAACTCATGGGTATGGCGGGCATCAGACCTTCCGGTTTCCCGGCGGCAGGACTACGGTTCATCCGCAGAAAGGATTCATTGGGGTACATTTATTTCATTGCCAACCTGCAATCTCAGCCGGTAGACCAGTGGATATCGTTGGCAAAAAATCTTTCCTCCGCCGTATTATATGATCCCTATTCGGGGAATACCGGCAAGGGATGGGTAAAATCCCTTACCCCTTCCCATGGAAGGGCAAGGGAGAAAGAACCCCAGACCGCTCTTTATCTGCAGCTGAAACCGGGACAATCCATGATCATAAGAGGGTATCCCGATAAGGATGTGACGGGCCCGGTGTGGCATTATACCAAACCCGCAGGGGAGCCCATACCCATTGACGGCAAATGGAAGGTCACTTTCGAAGAAGGCATGCCGGTGATCAAAAAACAATATGAGATGAGCCACCTGGTATCCTGGACAACCTTAAGCGACAGCGCCAAAGTCTATGCCGGAACGGCAAGCTATCGCTGCGCCTTTGATCTTCCAAAGGTGGAGGCGGCGGACTGGCTCCTGAAGCTGGGAGTCGTGGATTTCTCAGCCGATGTAAAAGTGAACGGCCATCCTGCAGGCAGTTTGTGGGGTGTCCCTTTCGAAGTCCACATCGGCAAGTACCTTCATACAGGGAAAAATACCCTGGAAGTGGATGTTACCAACCTTGGCGCCAACCGGATCGCTTCCTATGACCGCAAAGGCATTTACTGGAAAAAATTCTATGATATCAATGTGGTGAACATGCAGTATACGCCCTTCGATGCCGCTTCATGGAATCCTGTTTCATCCGGACTACTGGGGCCGGTGACCCTGACCCCGCTAAGGGAAATGCATCCGTAAATGCCTTGATCATTCCAATTTTTTTGTGAATGGGAATCACGTCCCTATTTGAGTAAGCCCACATTTTTTCAAATGCTGTCGTTGGTGAGGGTTTACTGTCTGCCAGTCGGCATCCCGGCGGACGCCAGCGCTAAGTTTATTCCTGCGGAGAAAATCACCGTATTTTGCCTGTTCAACTTATTGGTGATTTTTTTCTCTTTTCACGGTCGATACGGCCACCCTATTGGGTGTCTGGTGTAGTGGCAAATTAGTTTTGAAAAGATATCATTTTTTATCTTCGGGGCACAAAGTACTCTCCTAAGTCTTCGGTTGATCGTGAGTGCTAAAAATCACTTCCATTTAACCCATAAATGAGAAAAGAGTTACAGGCAATAACAAACGGTTTGAACGTAAGTGAGGCAAAGTTCTCCGTACCAAAGTTTTTTGTAAATTTAAAAATTGGTCGCTCGCTCAAAAGGTACTGGTAAAATCCCTGCCTGTGTCAGGTCACCCAAAATTAACAACCGATGATTAAGAACTTCACCGTTATTATAGCGCTTTCACTTCTCGCAACTTCCGCCAATGCCCAGAAACCGGAGTGGATCCCTTTTAAATGGGTCGGAGCGCGGTTTTCCGGAAAATATTTTGACAAAGCGGCCATCGTTATTCCTGTCACAATAGAGAATTTGCCGTACAAATTTAACATGCAATTTGATCTGGGGGCCGTAACAACCGTTATATATGGAAATTCCATAGCGCCTTATTTGGAAGAATCTAAGTTAAAAGAGAAAATAGATACAAGTCTTAATTTCATAGAAAATAATGGGCGGTATCATAAATTCAGAGATATCAGCTTAAAATTAGGGAAAGTATCGTTTGGAAAAACGAATATCGGCTATTACAAAGGCTTTGGCCCTGCTATTACAACGTCCAATAAAACGATCGGAACGGCTGCCCCGGATTTATTTAAAAATAAATTGCTGATTATCGATTATCTCAATCAAAGGATTTGTGTTTCAGAAGTATTGCCAAAACAATTTGCTGATGTAAATTTTTTACCAATAAAAATAAGGGGCGGGAGAATTGAAATCCCATTTAATATTGACGGCGATAAAGAATACCTGCTTTTTGATACAGGGTCAAGCTTTTTTCCCCTTATGACCACCAAACAAAGGGCCAACAGCATCTCCGACGGGAAAATAACAGACTCTGTAAGGGTTAATTCCTGGGGGGTATATCATCTCTGGTATGGGGAGAACGTAACAAGTTTAATAAAATTAGGAAAGGTACAACCTGAGCCGGCCATGGTCTACTATAGCCCTGAAAATATTTATGAAAGCTTTTACAAGGACGAGAATATATGGGGAATCACGGGAAATGTGTATTTTCTTAACCATATTGTCATCATTGACTATAAAAATAAAAGATTTGGAATAAAATAAACGCTACTCATGGGCTGATAGGCTTTTACACGACAGGATACTGATAAGAAATTATCAAAATATTACGCTTCTTAACTAAATTGTTACGAAAGCTACGGCATCTTATTCAAGTTCTCCCAGCGCACCTTCCATTTGCCATTGTCCGGGAATCCGGGATCGGGGCGGCCCTGATAGCCATCCCACCCGGCGCACATCATCGCCACCGCAAACAACAAAGACCCATTTCCGGGCAAATAACAACGGAGGTTAGACCGTTGGTAATTGTGGCCATTGGGTAAATAAGTATTTTTTGTTACCTGCATCATCAATACATCAATCGCCTTTTCAGGCATTCCCATGCGCGTCGCAGTCATGGCGACCATGGGGTAATCCCACCCCCAGGTACCGGCCCAGTTCCAGGTTTTCATCACCTTTTGAAAGGTTGATCGCATGACGGTGGTGTCGACCATTTGGGTTAGGGGTAGCATGCCATAAGCCATCAGCATGGAAGGATGATCTGTTGTATAGCTTGGATTCGTATAGGTGTCAGGTACAGACGCTGCTGCCAGGTAAACGCCATTTTTTACCGGCAAGGGAGAAAGGTGTTTCATCACCTTGTCCCAAAGCGGATTTCTGGGAAGCCCCAAACGTTCCCGCCATTTCTGGGCGACGGAAAGCCCCCAATACCAATAGGCCAATTCAAAGGTGGGATTAATGGTACTGTCCGGCTTATAGCGCTCCTGGGCAGGGATAAGTGCCGGGCCGAGTACATACTGCTCTTTCACCGAATCATACCAGGCATAAGAGGCCATAAATTTTGCCGTGCCGAAAACAAGGGCCTTGTATTTTTCCAGGAAAGCCCTGTCCGGATGATTTCTGTAACACAATTCCAGCATATAGATGATATGGGGTTCCTGCCATATCAGAAAAGGACCGATGGGTGAAGGACTCTCCCTTCCGGACGGATCCGTCATCTTGGGCCAACGGATGCCCTGATAACCCTGACGGCTTGCAGTCGCCCTGCCTTCCTCCACGATTGATTGATACCAGGGCAAGCTCTTTTCCAGCAAAGCCGTGCGGTTCCAAAGCGCGAAATGTGCCTCATGCCAAAAATACATTTCGAGGTGGAATTTCCCGTACCAGCTGTTGTAGGTAAGCCCTGTTTCCTGAGGAGGATAGGGGCCTGCACCCTGGATTCTTGTCAGGTACTCGGAAAGCACGATCCTTCTTTCCAATTCTTTAGCCCTCGGATCGGTACTGCCGGACAGGTCAATGGCGCCGCCGGTCATCCAGTAGTGCTTCCATACAGCTTTGCTTTCAGCAAGCGTTTTGGGGAAATCTCCCGCAGGCTCTGCCGGCTTTTTTTGGCTAAAAAGGCAACTAAAGGAAAAGACACTGTCGCGCTCACCCGGCACTAATTCGAATGTATGCCGCTTAATTTGTTGCCATGCCGCTCTCCCCTTCCACCTTACCTCTACATAATAGCTGGTCGTATCCAGCATTCTTTTAAGCAGCACATGATGGGCGTCAGATTGCAGGACAAGGGTCTGATGTTTGCCAGGGCTATGCCAGTCGTTGGCGTCATCCCATTTCGCAGATCCATAAGAGAACCTGATTTTTAAGCGAAGCCGTCCTTCTCCGATTAATGCAGAAGTTGCCTTGACTGCAAGTTTATCTTCCTTCTGATCGCAAAGCGTTTTTACTTCCACAGGCTCATTCTCTACCCGGAAATGGCTGATGATCTCGCCCTTCCACAAATCCAACCGCTGGTGGATATCCTGAACACTGTCCATGGAAACAGTGGAATTATCCGAATTCCGTATATCCCAGCCCAGTGTTCCCAGATTGAGGCGGTGTGGATTCTCCCGGAGCCACGCCGTGGCAGCCTTTTTTCTTGGAGGACTGGAAAAGGTAGTTACATAAGGCACTTCCCTGCCATGCACCTTGTAATTTTTGATGACATCCTTCAAAGAATAATGATGCGGATTAGGAAAGCTATTCCATCCCCAATCAGATTCCGTACCCAGCGGAATCCCATTGCTATAATGGTCGGGAAAGGTCTGCAACCCGGTGGGATCCACCGTAAAGGCAAATGCTCCATTGCCAACACTAATCGAGGACATCGTGTCAAAACGTGTCACAATGACGTCATGGCGATGTACTAATGCATAACGATCTATTTTGCCCGCTGATCCTTGACGATGAGCCGATTGACAACTGGCAGTGGCACAGGCAATGATGACTAAAAGGTAAACCATCAATCGCCCTTCTTTCTCAATATTGTTGCATAACATAAGCCCAAATGTAATACAAGTACTGCGCATCACCATCCTGTCCTATCCTGTTCAAAATATTACAAAAAGACAAAAGACTTATTCAGGACAAAAGCTGCGACTTATGATTGATGTATACTTCTGTATGTGATGCAAAAAAACACCGGAAATAATGAATGCCGCACTGAGATTGTTGTTCTGGCATAGGCAACGGAATTGAAACGCCGATCATTTGGGTGCCTCTCTTTCATTAACTATTTATGTAATCGTAAAGCCCAAATACTGAGTGCTGCTTTCATTCAGAAAGTAAATTTACTCCGCACGCATATTGTAGAGCACAACACTTTTAATGTTGGGGGCCTGGGTTGGAGCCCCAGCCGGATCACAGAAGGCGCTAGCCATAGTGCCTTTTTTCGTTTTTTTAGCCTAAAAACGGCGTTTTTCGCAAATAATCAGGTCATTTTTCATCATTTCTCACCATACTGACTGGTGCCCAAACTGGTGCCCAATTAGTATTCGTAAATTAGGGCACCAGTTTTTGTCATAAACAACCGTGCGATAAGGTTTAAAGAACATCTTTTGTTCATTTAAAAATGTGAGAAAAATGAAAAGTAATCAAAAACTGACATTGCTTTTTTGGCATCGTAAATCAAAAGCGGATTCAGCGGGTTTTGCCCCTATCATTTGCAGGATCAGTATCGATGCAAACGAGGAAGAACTCTCCATCGGTAAAAAGATTCACCTGAACCACTGGGATACGGAAAGTAAAATGGCCAAGGGTGGCGTAGTGGCAAAAAAGGTCAACCAAAGAATCGCCCAGGTGACTGCTGATCTGGAACGACATTTTACCATTCTGCAATTAGAGCATGAGTTCATCACTCCGCTCATGCTGAAGAATGTATTCAACGGCCTACCCTATGACCATAAAAAAGGCAGGGCTAAACCGGAGGAGCCAAAATCCACCACGATTTTGCAAGTTGCGGACATACACATCGGGGAGTTTACAAAAATGGTTGACAAAGGACTACGATCTTCCGAAACCCTAAAACAGTGGAAAGCGACACGGAGGAAATTGCCGAGTTCGTGAAGTTTGAATTTGGGCAAAACGATCTGGACGTTTCAGAAATTGAATATTCATTTGCGACAAAATTCCATAAATACCTGACCATTGAACGGGAAAAGGTATTGCAGGAGGCTGCTGCAAAAAAGCAGATTAAAAACACCAAACAATTACTTTCGATGGCAGAATCCAACAATTTCGTATCCAAAAATCCGATACAGAAATTTCGTTGTGGTGGAGACGATACAGATGTTCCTCCTCTAGAACTTCATCAGGTACTGTCATGTGGCAAAAGCAAATCTCCATACAGCGACTCGCTGAAGTCAGAGATGCTTTCATTTTCCAATGTTTTACAGGCTTTGCTTTTCAGGATGTCTACGCCTTAACGGAAGAAAATATTGTAAAAGTTGGTCTAAGCGGCGAGAAATGGTTAATTAAGGAACGTGGAAAAACAGGGGTGCCTGAAATGGTGCCTATCATGCCAACTGTTGGGCAGATCATCGACAGGTATAAATCTCATCCTTGTCGGATTGTTCAGGGAAGATCATTACCGGTCAACAGTAATGCCCGATACAATGGCTACCTGAAGGAGATAGCTGTTATTTGTGGTATAAACCGTGACCTTAACACACACCTTGCTCGACACACCTTTGCGGATATGATGCTCAATGTTTTCGGTTTTTCACTGGAAGAGGTCAGCAAAATGCTTGAACATAAGACGATCAGAACCACACAACGTTATGCCAAAGTCAGGAAAAATAGGATAAGCCAGACTTGGTCTAGGGTAAGAAACCTTGTGTTTTCTGAAGATGGTGAACTAAAACCAGTTTGCGAATATTAAATATTATAACGAAGACAGCTGAATCATAAAATCAAAATTTATGTAGACTGGAAAGAAATAATGTTAAATATGTTTTACAAAATGACTACTTTTGTAAAATAAGTTTTCTGTTATGATTAAAAGAAGAAAAAATATCATACTTCCTGGCGTTACAAAAGTGCTTTCCGCGCTAGGTGAAAATGTCAGACTTGCCCGGTTACGTAGGAAGCTAAGCTCAGAACAAGTAGCTGAAAGAGCAAATATCAGCCGCCCAACCCTGTTAGCCATAGAAAAAGGAAAGCCAACAGTATCAATCGGTGCTTATGCCCAGGTTCTTTTTGTATTGAATCTTGAAAAAGACTTATTAAAGATTGCGTCAGATGATGTATTGGGACGAAAATTGCAAGATGCTGAACTTACTGTAAAGGAACGGGCTCCTAAAGCAAAATAAGATAGATATAAGAATATGACGATAAAGCAAAAAAAAGAAATATTGGTGTATGCACATTGGGCGGGGATGGGAACTCCGTTTCTGATGGGAATTCTGTCTGTATCTCCTGCAAAAGGGAAAGAATCGTTTTCCTTCGAATACACAGATAAATGGTTAAAATCAGGAGCTGCACAAATCATTGACCCTGATCTGGGGCTCTACTCCGGTGCATTTTATCCCAGGAACGATAAACCTAATTTTGGTGTCTTTCTTGACTCCTGCCCCGATCGTTGGGGACGTGGTTTAATGCAACGAAGAGAGGCTGCATTGGCAAAGCAAGAACAACGCCAACCTATAAAGTTATTGGAATCTGACTTTCTGCTTGGGGTATATGATGGACACCGAATGGGGGCTTTGCGTTTCAAAATAGCAGAGGATGGTCCATTCCTGAACGATAATAAGACAATGGCAACTCCTCCATGGACATCATTGAGAGAGTTAGAGCAGGCCAGCTTAAAATTGGAAGAAGGCAATATAGGCGACCCTGAATATCTTAGATGGCTGAACGTCCTTATTGCTCCAGGCTCTTCTTTGGGTGGGGCGAGGCCCAAAGCCAGTGTAATGGATGTCAATAACAATTTATGGATAGCAAAATTCCCAAGCAAAGATGACGATAAAGATATTGCAGCATGGGAAATGGTTGCCAATCATTTGGCAGTTACATCAGGCCTACATGTTGCCAAAGGACAGTTGCAGCGTTTTGGCAGCAGGTATCATACTTATCTTACGAAACGTTTTGACAGGATATCAAATAATGAAAGGGTTCATTTTGCATCTGCTATGACCTTATTGGGACATATTGATGGTGAATCAGGAGCAAGCTATTTGGGATTGATGGAATTCATTTCGAGAAATGGAGCCCAAGTTGAAAAAGATCTGGAAGAATTATGGAGAAGAATTGTTTTTAGTATCTACGTAAAGAATACCGATGATCATTTGCGTAATCATGGTTTTCTACTTACAGAAAAAGGATGGATATTGTCACCGGCCTATGATCTCAACCCCAACGAATACGGCTCAGAACTAAGCCTGAATATAACGGATATAGATAATTCCCTTGATCCGGATTTGGCTATGGAAGTAGCTGATTTCTTTCGTTTAACCTCCCAAAAAGCAAATAAAATCATGACTCAAGTCAGTTCAGCAGTAAGAAACTGGAAAAGCATAGCTAGCCTGTGCGGACTTTCAAAATCAGAACAAGAACGGATGGCTACAGCTTTTGAATTTTAATTTTTTAGTATACTGCTAAGCTTCTTTTTAGCTCAAAATACTTCCATTATCCTGAAGCAGAAGCCTTCTGTTTGGTCACTTTATTTAGAATAACCCATTTCAATATCCACTCCCAGGCGGCCGTTTTCCAATTAGAAAGAGTGCCCCCTCTATTATTTATCCATTGTTTATCTTCAAAATGCTGATAAAATTCCATCGCTTCATATTCTGAGCAACCTTTCTGCTGGAAATAAATCTTGACATGTTCCTTTAAGGGCGGAACATTTTTTCCGGAACCGCTCACGACATGATCAGTTAGTAGCTTTACAAGTTTTCTGGTCATCAAATAACTTCATTAGGTCATCCACAGATCATAATAGATGTTACCGCCGATTTTGGTATATGCGAAAAAGTTCTTGAAACAGGAATTTATTTGCCGACAGGTCATGGAAAAGTAGCCTATGCACTTCGTAGGGTAATGGGCGAGGCGGCAGCCAATGTATTGCTTCAAAACGGACAGGAAAACAAAATATATCAATTTACGGGAAGTGAATTGTATTCATATCAGGACGTGGCAAACGAACTTAGCTTATTATCCGGCAAAACAGTAAACTATACAGACGCAGACGCTACAATGTTTCCTGATAAGCTAAAAGAACTTGGCGTTCCTGAAATAAGTATCATGATTGCTTCAGGCTTTTCAGCGGATATTAAAAATAGTCAATACGAAATTGTAAGCAATGATTTGGAAAAATTACTTGGCCGTAGGCCGACATCGTTGAAGGGCAGTTTAAAAGAAATTTACAGCTTTTAATTTTGACCAACAGACCTTTCTTCTGCGTTCTGCTATTTTTGAACGGGCTACGCAGCGGGCACAACTTCTGCTTGGTAATATGCACCTGCGGGTGCCCCCCGTCTTTATGAAGGGAAAAACGTGAATATGGATATGACGAAAATGCATTAAACTGCTTTAAATTGTTTCGGGAAGACTAAAATGCTTTTTACAAAATTTGAATTACATTTGCGGTAGTAATGAAATTTTTAGCTACCATAATGGCTGTTTACCTGATAGGTCTGTCGCTGCTTCCCTGCAACGATAAACAAATTATTGTGCCTAACAGCAAGGAAAATGCTAAAATTTCAGTATTAATCGATCACCATGGAGAACATCATACAACAGATACCTGCACTCCCTTTTGTAATTGTTCCTGTTGCTCCATTCCGGCCTTCTTCCATGCTGCAACCCTGTCAGTTTACCCTGAAGTGAACACAAAACCGGAGAAGTCTTATTTAAAAGTATTTTTCGTTTCCCACAACGACAAACCCATCTGGCAGCCTCCCAGATTGTCCTAACATGTTGATAAGCATAGGGATTTGCAGCAACAGTACTATTGACTGCATCGCCTCATTGCGCTTTCTTTCTTGATGATTCTGCTCATTCATTGCCTGAGACAGCCTTTGCCGTACTGTTCATGCAGTACTTCTGTGTAGCTACGATATGGCAGCCATAAAAGAACCAAATGTTAGACAAGATTATCGGGTTTTCCATACAGCATAAACCGATTATTGGACTTTTTATACTCGGACTGATTGCCTGGGGTATTTTTTCCATCATCCGGCTGCCTGTTGACGCAGTACCGGACATCACCAATAATCAGGTCCAGATTATTACATCTTCTCCTTCAAATGGCGCCGTTGATATTGAACGGTTTGTGACCGTCCCCATTGAAAAAGCCATGGCCACCATTCCCGGTAAAGCGGAAATCCGCTCTTTTTCCCGTTTTGGGCTTTCCGTGGTAACCGTTATTTTCAATGACAATATAGATGTTTACTGGGCCCGCCAACAGGTCAGTGAACGTCTCGCCAAAGCAAAAACGGAAATCCCACATGGGATGGGGAACCCCGAATTGGGGCCTGTTTCCACGGGACTCGGTGAAATCTACCAATATATTATACGTCCGAAGCCTGGATATGAAGAAAGATACTCCGATATGGAATTGCGAAGCATCCAGGACTGGGTCATCCGACGTCAGTTACTGGGCATTCCCGGAGTAGCGGATGTGAGCAGTTTTGGCGGGCATCTCAAACAATATGAAGTAGCGCTCAGTCCTGATAAATTAAGGGCCATAGGAGTAAGCATCAGGGATGTCTTTGATGCGCTTACCAAGAACAACCAGAATACCGGCGGTGCCTACATTGACAAAAAGCCAAACGCATATTTCATCCGTAGCGAAGGCTTAATTCAAAGCATGGATGATATCCGGAACATCTTAGTTAAAAACACACCGGGCGGGGCACCTGTTTTGATTAAAGATGTGGGAATCGTACAATATGGCTCTGCTACCCGTTATGGGGCGATGACATACAATCACAGGGGAGAAACCGTGGGAGCGCTTGTATTGATGCTAAAAGGAGCAAATGCCTCCAAAGTGATCAAGGATGTGAAAGAACGGGTTGCTCAGATATCAAAAACGCTTCCTGACGGCCTGGAAATATATCCGTTTTTAGACCGTTCCACACTGGTAAACAGGGCAATTGACACGGTGACCAAGAATCTGGCAGAAGGCGCGCTCATCGTCATTTTTGTACTCGTGCTGTTCTTGGGAAACCTGAGGGCGGGATTAATTGTGGCTTCGGTTATTCCACTTTCCATGTTATTTGCCATTTCTATGATGAATGTCTTTGGCGTTTCCGGAAATCTAATGTCGTTGGGGGCGATAGATTTCGGGTTGATTGTAGATGGGGCTGTCATTATAGTGGAAACGGTGCTGCATCGGTTAGCATTGCAAAAATCCGGCATATTGACACAGAAAGCCATGGATCACGAGGTGCATTATTCGGCGAACAAAATGATGAGTTCAGCCACTTTTGGACAGCTGATTATCCTGATCGTATACTTTCCAATAGTATCACTGACCGGCATTGAAGGAAAAATGTTTAAACCCATGGCCCAAACGGTTGCCTTTGCAATCATTGGTGCACTTATTCTCTCGGTGACCTACGTACCGATGATGAGTGCTCTGGTGCTAAGCAAGAGATTAGAACATAAAAAGACGATATCAGAACGGATCATGGCGTGCTTACAGAAAGCGTATACGCCGCTCATCCATTTAGCCTTGAAAAGAAGATTGCTGACTATCCTCATTGCTATCATATTATTTATCAGCAGTCTGATTACTTTTAGATATTTAGGTGCTGAATTTATTCCTTCACTGGATGAAGGGGATTTTGCTGTTGAAATGCGGGTAATGACCGGTAGCAGCCTCTCACAAACAATCGAGGCAGCACACAAGGCGGCGAAGGTTTTAAACCGTAATTTTCCTGAAGTTAGGGACGTGGTAGGTAAGATCGGATCATCAGAAATTCCTACCGATCCCATGCCAGTGGAGGCTGCAGACATTATAGTTACCTTAAAAGATAAAAAAGACTGGACAAGTGCATCTGATAAAGATGAACTGGCCGAAAAAATGCAGGCAAAGCTGGAAGCGAATATTCCCGGAGTGACCTTCGGCTTTCAGCAACCGATCCAAATGCGATTCAACGAGCTGATTTCCGGCGCAAAGCAGGATCTGGTTGTAGCGGTATTTGGCGATGATCTGGACAGGCTGGCAGAATATGCAGCGCAGATCGGCGATATTGCAGGAACGGTGGAAGGTTCCGAAGATATTTATGTCGAACAGGTAACCGGTCTTCCACAAATTGTTATCCATTATAACCGAAGCCAGATTGCCCGGTTTGGATTAAATATAGAAGAGATCAACCGGGTCATTCAGGCCGGCTTTGCCGGCACCGCTGCAGGGCTCGTTTTTGAGGGTGAGCAGCGTTACGACCTCGTGGTTCGCATGGAAAAGGCAAACCGGCAAAGTATAGAAGACATTAAGAACCTACCGGTTACTACACCTGGTGGCATCCAAGTACCCATCAGCCAGTTAGCTGAGGTTGGAATGGAAGTCGGACCTAACCAGATACAAAGAGAGAATACCCGGCGCCGGATTATGGTTGGCATCAATGTACGTGGAAGGGATATCAAAAGCCTGGTAGGAGAACTGAAACAAAAAATCGACCAGGAAGTAAAACTCGATCCAGGCTACGCACTTGCTTATGGCGGAGCATTCAAAAACCTGCAGGAAGCCACCGCAAGGCTATCCATTGCTGTTCCGCTTGCATTGTTCTTAATTCTATTTTTGCTGTTTATCTCATTTAACTCCATCAAACAGGCGCTGCTGATCTTTACAGCTATTCCCCTGTCAGCCATTGGTGGTGTATTTGCTTTATGGATCAGAGGAATGCCATTCAGTATTTCAGCAGGAATTGGATTTATTGCACTTTTCGGAGTAGTTGTGCTCAACGGCATTGTCTTGATTGCCGAGTTTAATTCATTAAAAAGAACCGGTATAACCGACCTGCGAAAAATTGTCATCATGGGTACCCGGTTGCGGCTGCGGCCGGTGTTGATGACTGCGACAGTTGCGTCACTGGGCTTCCTCCCAATGGCACTTTCCCGTAGTAGCGGCGCAGAAGTACAAAGGCCTTTGGCGACCGTTGTCATCGGCGGACTTATCACAGCGACCTTCCTCACCCTTTTAGTCCTGCCGGTATTATACACCTATTTTGACACCCCAAAATGGAAAAAAATGAAACCGGGTCCGACAGTAGCTATCCTACTATTTTTGTTGCTTACTCCTATTATAGCGCAGGCGTTACCGCAACAACCACAACCACAACCACAACCACAACCGCAAACATTGGAAGCGCTGATCCAAAAGGCAGTTTCTCAAAATGCTGAAGTCCAATCCGCCAGATTGGATATCTCCAAACAAAAGCTGCTAAAGCGCGCAGCAACAGACCTTGGCAAAACCCAAATTGGAGGACAATATGGCCAATCCAACAGCCGGCGGTGGGACACGTACTTTTCGGTAAACCAGCATATCCCAAACCCCGGCCTATCCGTTGCTAATAGAAAACTGGCAGATGCCCGTATCGAAGAAAGCCGGCGGCATGTAAATGTGGTAAAAAAAGACCTTGTTTACAACGTCAGATCGGCGTATTACAGGCTAAACTATTTATTAGCCTGCAGACAGCTTCAATATGAACAGGACACCGTGTATCAAAACTTCCTGAAGGCGGCAAAACTACGTTATAAAACAGGAGAAGGCACTTTATTGGAAAAAAAGGTAGCAGAAACAAAACTCGACGAAATAAGAAATATCAGTGCCGGAAATGAAAGAGATATTCTCATCGAGCAAAAGCAGTTACAAATGTTATTAAATACAGCTGAACCCATTTCAATTGCCGATACGCTGATTGTAAAGGCAACTATTGCATCCCTTTTGCACCGGTCAGACTCGATCAATAACCCTATTCTGGATCTATTAAGGCAACAAATTGAGGTCACAGGCCGCTCGGTAAAAGTAAAGCAAGCAGAAGCTGGTCCGGATTTTTCAATTGGTTATTTTAATCAAAGCATCATTGGCGTGCACCCTGTAAATGGCCAGCAGGTGTATCTCGGAGGCGGTAAACGGTTTTGGGGCGTACAGGCTGGTATCAGCATTCCTCTATTTTATAAGCCCTATAGGAACAGGATTAAAGCCACCGAGATAGACGTTGAGATCGCCCAGAAACAATTTGAACGCTATCAAACAAATATCCGTGGCAAATATAAACAAGCCGTGGAACGCTATTTAAAACAGACCAAAAGTGTGGCATATTACGAGAGCAGCGCCTTGCCCAATGCTGATTTCTTGCGGGAGCAGGCACAAAAAGCCTTTCGTCAGGGAGAAATCCAATACGTGGAACTATTACAGGCATTAGAAACGTATTCAGAAATCCACTCCAATTATTTAATGTCCGTCAAAAGTCTTAATCAGGCTATTGTAGAATTGCAATACCTGGCTGGAAGCAAATAACTATCCTTATAAAAATTAAAAAAATGATTAGCCTTAAAAAAATTATCGCTATTGCTTTCTTCGGCTTCGCAGCGCTGCAATATACTGCGTGCAATGGCCCAAAAGGCCCTAAAGAAAATGTAGCAAATAAAATAGACTCCACTGCAAAACAGGAATCAGAAAATGGGGTATGGTTAAATAAAGCAGAGTATAAATCCGTAGGCGTCATCTATGGTAAGGTAGAAATTAAAAAGCTCAGTACCACCTTAAAGGTCAATGGCACAATAGAAGTATCGCCCGAAGATGCGGTCAGCATCACGATTCCTTACGGTGGCATCGTCAGATCAACCAGCCTGCTTGAAGGGAAGCATATCAATAAAGGTGAGCGTTTAGCTACTTTGGCTAATCCTGAATTCATACAGTTGCAGCAGGACTACCTGGATCATAAAAGCCAATTGGAATACCTGAAAATTGAATATGAACGCCAGCAGCAATTGGCAGGTGAAAATATAAATGCAAAGAAAACACTGCAAAAAGCAAAAGCCGATTACCAGAGCATGCTGGTCCG
>DASULB010000228.1:0-4628 GCA_036278455.1 Chitinophagaceae bacterium
ACTTCTTCCGGATCCACTTTTACTGGTTCCTTGCCTCTCTTTTCATCTTCCGTTGCTTCACGGAATTTCACCGTTTTTTTGCCCGGTGTCTTCTTAACGGGTTCCGGCTCAATAACTTTATTTCCGGTCTCTGCCTCCGGGGCACTTATTGTTCCCGGCTGCTCTGATTGTAAGGCTATGCCGAGAGCATGCAGCATGTTGGAAAGTTCCTGTGAAGGATCGCCTTTGATTGTCAGTGTGATTTCCATTTTGTTTGAATTTTTATAATGAATAATTGAATTTCTGAATAAGCCCCCGGCCCGCATAAAATCAACAATGATGTTAAGATTTCATTTTTCCGGGGGCTGCTTTGCCTGTAAACCATCAGATTTAATACCTCATTGCAACCTCCTTTTTTTTTCTCGTCGGAAAGGCAGGAATCGAACCTACATGCAGTATTCTGGGGTACGTTTGCAACCGTTCTGCATCTCACCTATAGCCTTTACCAGTTTGGCCACTTTCCGAAAATTGCAGTTGTTGACACGGACCGCCTTTTGTCTTAAAACCCTAATCTCTATTCTTTCTGTTCTTACTCAAATACCGCAGGTAGAATACCCATCTTTGCCATCTAAACCAGGCTTCTTTTGACGAGGGTAGGCGTCTCGGATAGGCTGTTGTTTGTGTCGGTTTTCCGTTTATTATAGGCATGGTGGTTAGTTTAAATGGATGGATAAAGGTTTGTCTCCGGCTTCCTGCTGTTCGCGCGCGTTGCGTAATTCCAGCGCGATTAAAACCGCGAATGCAGTTAGACCAACCCCGGCGATAACGCCGATTAATAGAATGCTAAGTGCGTTCATTTCCACCCCCTTTCTTTGAGTGCTTCTAATTCGCGAAGCTGGTTAAGTGTATCGGTGGCCATCTGTTTGCCACCTTTTTTATCGAACTCTTTGAGGCTTTCGTGATACTGGATTACTTTCATGCAGTCAACCGGCTGTAGATCGTGAAGGACGTCTCCTAACGGAATGCGGAACATCCTTTCTCTGCCATACCACGTAGCGGAAACGGTAACAATGGTATCTTCAAAATCTATTTTTTTGCCCCACCCGTCGATAATGCCGGTTTTGAAAAGAAGGTTCAACGTGTCGGTGAGATCGAGCATTAGGCTCATAGATTTTTCGCCTCTGCGATAATGGAACGTGAAGTATAAGACCTCACAGGTCTTTCCAGTGAACGTTAATTTATCCATGACGTGGAAATTAAAGGCTTAAAAACTGGTTGTACAAATCTTCAAACTGCTTCCCCGCGTATTCTGCTAACTCACGCGTTCGGAAGCAAAGGCGGGAACCGAGGAAGGAGTGCGTGAAGACGCAGCCCACGCTGCTGAACACAAACCGGCCGTCCCGAAAACCGAACCACGGATACCACTTCTTTTCGTCTTCATTAGACCAATCGGGTGTCCAGCCCTCGTTAAGTGCTTTGACGACCGTTTGTAATTCTTCAAATGCAGCAACACCGTCGTTGATTTGACACCGGTAGCTGGTTGTGAAGCAAAGAGCATCCTTGTAGGTTTTTACGCGATCTCTGATGTCGGCTTTGATATCTGCACCATAGAGGTTTTCTAATATTTCACGGGTGGTGTAAGGGGCGGCTGACCATGCAGCGCGAAGTTGTTCTACTGTAGGTGTGTTCATGATTGATTTGGGTATTAGAATGATTGAGAAATTGGATTTATTTGCGGTCGGTTGTCAGCAACATTATGCCGTAGCTGACAATAAAAACGATAAGAACACCGATTATAATTGTCTCCATGTTTAGGATTTTAGAAGTTAAGAGATAGGCCGGATCCGGTGAAACGGATGCGGTTTGCTTTCTTTTGTGAATGCGTACCAACTAAGTGGATTAATCTGCCCAGGGCGATAACGCCAGCGCCGACAATTACACGTGCCGTACGGTCCGTCTTAGTGCCGCTGGATTGCAGCGCGGACAATGCCACTACAGCGCCCGATATTGTTATGATATCACCGGCCGTATGGTATTCTGCTGCGCGCTGATTCAGTAAAGAAGCCTGGGCGTAATACGGAAGATTGGCAAACGTGTGAGCGGGTTGTTTGGTCTGTGCTTGGCAGGAGATAACTGCGAAAATTGCGATCAGAAAAAGAAGCGATACTTTTTTCATTTTGATTGGATTTATGGATTATTGGATTATGGATTAACTAGTGACGTTGAACGGGATTCCAGATAGCGGCTTAATTCTATTTCTGCTATACGCCATTGACGTCCTACCTTTGTGGCTTTCAGCTTCCCCTCTATTATTTGGTTACGTATAACCTGATAGTCCACACGCAGCAATTCCGCCACTTCCTCGATCGTTTTATATCTTTCGCCGGATTTAGTTATCATAATTTATATGTTGTTATATCTTTGTGTAAGTACATTGCAAATATAGCAGAAATTTCTGCTAATAAAAAAATAAATGGAAGAAATTTTTTTAGAAATAAAGGACAGAATACTACAAATACCTGATTCTAAAGGCCTTACAAGGGAAGATTTTTTTGAGAAAATAGGTGCCAGCTATGGGAATTTCAAAGGAAAATCTAAAAAATCGGCTATTGGCTCGGCTGTTTTGGTCGAAATTTTGTCCAAGTTTCCAGACATTAATATGGAGTGGGTTTTGACCGGTAATGGATCTATGCTTAAAAAGAATAGTTTAGATGTTGGAAATCAAGATTTATCGTTATTACGTGAACTAATAGCGGAAAAAGATAAGAGGATAAACGAGTTAAACAGGCATATCGAGGACCTTCAAGGGCAGCTGCAACAAAAAAGCAATTATAAAAGTAAAAAGGACAATCCTGTTATACCTACCAGCAATAACGGATAATTGAAAGCAGAATAAAAAGTATATAAAATGGTTACGAGTGAAATTTTTGGATTGATTGGCTATTGGCTGCTATTCGCTACCATAGCCGCCTTTGTTGGGATTGATAAGAAGATGGGGTATGGCTGGTCCTTCCTGATATGCTTTTTAACGGGGCCTGTAATCGGTATAATCATATGCCTTTTAACGCCAGATAGAAAATGAGAATTACTTTATTTACATTCATACTCTTTTGTTGTGCTTGTAGCACATCGAAAAAAGATACAAAAAGTATGTACATTGTAATTGTTGATCGGAGGGAATACAGCCCAATAAGCCAGAGAATGGAAGTAAAGCCCGACATTGATACAATTTATGAAGCAAATGATTTGGACGCTTACGAGGAAGGTTTTATATCTTTCTACGCATATCAACGCACTAACGAGATGGTTAAAAACTCAAATCGGTTAATGACAGCCAAGACGTTTGTAGTGTTGAATAAAGAGGGGTTAGATATTACTTACCTGCTGTCTGAAAAGCAAAAAGATAGTATTCAAAGTAGAGTGAAGTATCACAATTAATCAAACGCTTTATTCACTTCTTCGTTGATCGTATCATCATCCAGATCATCCATGTACGTTTCCGTCGTACTCATATTAGTGTGACCCAGGGCGTCCTTTACTACATGCATATCTACTTTCTTTTTCTTCATCAGATAGGCGAATGAGTGTCGGGCAATGTGTGTACTGATGTGCTTATCTATTTCTGCCAGTTTAGCTACGTTTTTCAGGGCGTCATTTATTAAGGCGTTAGCAGAGCCTTTCATGTCTAAGAAGTCTTCCTTATCCCGCCACTTCTTTTTACAGAGCGGGAATACCCACTTTGCCCCTTCTCTTTTATACTTTTCCAGAATGGCAAGTGCCTGAGGCTGTAAGGTTATTTCTCTTGTCTTCTTACCCTTGTTCATCTGATATTTCAACTTTCCGCCATGGATCTGTTCCCATTCCAGCGTAAAGATATTTTCAAAGCGCATTCCGTGGCAATAGAACGCCAATACGAAGGTGTCCCGCGCCACATCCATAATACCAGTTAATGTTAATTTCTCCATGCGTTTAATTTCTTCCCTGGTCAACTTTGTCTTGTTAACCGGATCAAAGTGCAGTTTGAAATTATCAAATGGGTTTGGGTACTCTGCCCACTTATCCCCGATAGCTTGTTTGTAAATCGTGCGGAGATTCTTAATCTTCCGCATAATGGTGTTATTGCAATTCTTATACGCTGTTGCATTATGCGCCTGATATGTTCTTATCCAGTCCATGTTAATTTCCTGAAAGAATGTTTCCCTACCGGCCATTTCTTCTATCTCCGTTTTCTGCCGCCGCAGTTTTCTATCCATGTCCACCCGGCCGGAAGCTTTGAATTGCGCCGCCCGTTTATCCAGATATTTTGATAGGGAGGTTAACTTACTCCCCTGAATCTTCACATAACCCGCTTTCTCGTCTATTTTAGCGATTATTTCCTGCCGCTTGGTTTCTATCTTGTTATTGATCAGGGTAGCATCCTGGTGCCTGTATATCCAGTTTCCGGGCTTGTCACGGAATTGATCTTCCTTTACGGAGTAGCCAATATACTCAAATGTATTTTTGTTGTTAGCATACACCCGGATCACGATAGGGTAAGTAGCATCTTTTCGGGCTCGGTAAGTGCGGAGCATTACGGTAACTGAAGACATATTGTACAAGTTTTGATACAAGTATTGTACAAAAATAGATATAAATACCAATAAACCGAA
>DASULB010000229.1:0-5678 GCA_036278455.1 Chitinophagaceae bacterium
GGGAAGAATACGTCCGCATACCGGAAGTACTGGATCCTGATTGGTGCCTGCTTTTTAACGAAGCTTATTCCCATGCCCGAATGAATACAGTTATAGACACTGATTTTATACTCTTTCCTATAAGCACAAGCCGTAAAAAGCGAATGTCTTTCCGAAATCTAGATTTGGAATCGCTCGGAACAGGCGAACATGCGGTAGAAGGCCAGGTAAAAAGAGTGGAACTAATAAGGCGAATCGATGATTTGATTGAAGATGACGAAGAAGCACCCTTCACGGCTTTTATAGTATTAACCCACGCCGACCTAATTACATATCCCGAACCGATTACAATAGACGAAAACACGCAGGTCTGGGTACCGTTAAAAGGGCTGGAAAACATAACTCTTTATCCAAGCCATATCTAGAAGCCGCAATAGTGAAGCGGATTGACTTTTTAAAGCACTTATGGTACAATAATAAGATGATAGCAGTGTCTCTTCGGGGCCTGCTATTTGTAGTTTAGCGTTTAGTCATCAGGGGAAACGACGTTCCTTCTAGCCTGCGGCTGAAAGGAGTTTCCGGATGTTGCTTGTCAGACTGGTGAGCGCTTTGGCGCTCGCAACCTTATGCCTGTCGGCGCTCAGCGCGCCGCCGGCGCAAGCCGCACCAAGCACCGTTCAGTACAAGATCCGCTGGCATGTCATCGGCACCAAAATCCTGTTTTCCAAAAAGGAGACAGAGAAGTTCGCTGCCGGTGCCGGAACCGTAGCGGCCATGGGTGCGCTGTACCCGCCGCCGTTCGACATCGTGATCGTTGGCGTTTCATCAGCAGTCGCGGGTATCGCTGCCTCAGCAGTAATAGACGGAAAATGCGTCGGGATCAAGCTTAACCCGCCGCTGCCGTTCATGCCGCTGGCGTACCCGTTCACCTACAAACCCTCAAAGTCAGGCGATGGGAGGTACTGCAAATGAACGCGTGGGTGATTTACACGATCGTGGTCGTGGCCATCGCTATCGCCTGGATCGCCATCAAGTACTACCGCTGATACAAGCGCTGAACGCACCATGGGGTGTCCGGCTATCACCGGACACCCCGTTTTCTTTTACAGACACGATTTTTACAGGAGTTATAATTTAATAAAGGGGAGGTTTTGATGAGCGAATACTATTATCAAGATGACGACTCTGATGATGACGAATATCATGCGCTGCCCGCCGGCGCCAACCCTGACACGGTTCTTTATACGCGGCTGCACAGAGATATACCGGGCACTTTCGAAAAAAAGGCCAAACGCAATGGATGGGACGTTCATGTTTACGAAGGTACTGATGAATATCTGCCCAAAGCCAGGTATACTTTGATCCGCGAAGTGCACCGCTCATTTAACGAAACCGATCTCATGGAAGCACAGGACCAAATCGGCATCGTGGACGAAGACGGTGAGATCTATGATGAGTATGGCTTATATGTATGGCGCGTTGGCGACCCCAAAGAATTCTTTGAAGATTTAAACCTGCGCTATGTTAACGAAACCAACCGGCTTATATTTGATTATCAAGGGTATCCGGATGCAGGCACCATGGAGGTGCTAAAAAAAGCTGCCAAATATAAGCCGCCAAAGCCGCTAAACCGGTGGGGAAGCGTGCTAATGTACTTTGGCTTGCAAAAACAGAGGCAGAAAGAGCCCTACACCTGGGATTTCTTCAAGAAGAGCTGACAAACAGCTCTTCTGTTAACTGTGAACAGTTAGCGGTTATCTGTACATTATCGGTGTTCTGTTATCAGTGACCGGTGTGTTAACTGTGAACGGTTAACAGACAACATACAGCAAATAAAACATAGCTAACAGCAAACAGCTGATGGCTCGCTCCGCATGTCCGGAAAATTGAGAAATATCGGATAAGTGCTAAACTTACGCTTATGGTGCGAAGAATTGCACTAATTGCGAGTCTTGTCATAACGACCACCATATTATTCTTTTTGTACATCGCTCCTAATACCGCGCCAAATTTGCGCTTTTCATTTCCTGCAATGCAGGACAAAATCTGTCCATATAGCAATTTCCCAAACATTGAGCTCGTCATAGGAAATTATAATTCAGCTTGCAGCTGTAATACTGTCTCAACCATATCGCAAGGATTTCCTTTCAGGACGAACGCTTACGATTATTGCGCGCAAGACCAAACCCAAACACAATGGTTAGTAGCGCTGGATTTTTTTCTTGATGCGCTTATAGTAGCCGCGGTTTATTTTGTCTTAAAGCACTTCTTGTTCAAAAACCATGGCAAAACAAAACCCTAAAACTCGCTGGGATTAACCTTTTGGCTTGATTCGTCTCTCGCTCGGCCTGTCTTCATCCGTTTGCTCGAGTCCCGGACCATACAGCCAATAGAACACAGACAACAGCTAACAGTACAAAAGGGAATACTTAACAAGTCAAGTATTTTTCAACAATGCATGCATACCATAGCCGGGATATAATGATAGGATCATGGGTTATAAGTTTACAGTAGTATCTTTATTTTCTGGTGCAGGCGGAATGGATATAGGCTTCGATAATGAAGGATTTAAAACCATTTGGGCGAATGATAATGATAAAGATTCTTGTGAGACTCATAAGTCATGGTCTAAAGCTGAGGTTGTATGTGCTCCCATAGAATCAGTTAATCTCTCTTCTATTCCATCTGCTGATGTTGTCCTAGGCGGGTTCCCGTGCCAAGGCTTTAGCCTTGCAGGCCCAAGAAAAATAGATGATAAACGTAACACCTTGTATAGATATTTTGTAGAAGTAATTGACACAATTAAGCCAAAGGCTTTTGTTGCAGAAAATGTTAAAGGGATTCTTACTTTAGGTGGCGGTACAATAATTGATGTAATTAAAAAAGAATTTTCTGATAAAGGTTATGAGGTCCAAGTTAAACTTCTCAATGCTGCAGACTATAGAGTGCCCGAAGATAGGCATAGGGTAATTATGGTAGGTATAAGAAAAGACTTAAAAGTGGTTTATAAATATCCAGAACCAACAAAAAAAAGAGCTACACTAAAAGATGCTATAGGAAATATGCCAAAACCAAATATTAATGAAATATGTACTGCACCTTATTCATCACGCTATATGAGTCGAAATCGTATAAGAAATTGGCATGAAGTATCATACACAATTCCTGCTATGGCAAAACAGGTAGCTTTGCATCCAAGTTCACCGCCTATGCGAAAAGTTCATAAAGACCTATGGGAGTTTACAGACCCAAAAAATACCAGGCGATTATCCTGGCGAGAAGCTGCAATAATACAAACTTTTCCTCCTAATATGCAGTTTTCTGGTAACTTAACGTCAATTTATAAACAAATAGGCAACGCCGTACCTGTAAATTTAGCGAGAGCTGTTGCCAAAGAACTAAATAAGGCCTTAACTAATGCTGAGGATATATCTGTTAATGGAAGCGATACAAACAAGCTACGGAAAAGCGTTCGAATACTCGTGTCTTAAAGAACTTGAAGCTGAGATTTCAAGTTATCGACCAGTTACTATTAATACCAATAGCAGCTTTAATGTTGCAGAAGCCGCATGGAACACAGCTCCAATAAACATAAAAAATACTATGAAAACAGCTGCTAAAGCTGGCGTTAAGACGCTTTTTCAATTAGAACCTAAAATATTTGAGGATGGCAACGATTTACTTGAGCTTTCGCTACAGCCAGATAATTCAGGAAGCGTGGGAGATGTAAGAGATATTCTATTGATTCGACGAAGCATTAATTGGGAAATAGGACTTTCTGTAAAGCACAACCATATGGCGGCCAAACACTCTAGGCTATCATTAACTATAGATTTCGGAAAAGAATGGTTCAACATACCATGCTCTAAAACTTATTTTGATAACATCCGTCCAATTTTTAATTCACTTCAAAGTGCCCAGAGAAATCGAACAAGATGGAGAGACATTTCCAATAAAGCAGAAACAGTATATATGCCAGTCCTGGGTGCTTTTAAAGCTGAGCTTGAAAGATTAGACAATGAAAATCCAGGAATAATACCGTCTAGGTTGCTAGAGTATCTTCTAGGCCGCAAGGACTTTTATAAACTAATTGCAAATACATCAAATAGAACTACCATTATGCAATGTATTAATTTTCATGGAACTTTAAATAAGCCATCTTCGACACGAGCGCCTGAATTGCGGGCAGGTACAACAAATTTACCAACACGTATTTACCACTTTGATTACAAAGACACAGATTCGGGATCCTCTAATACAACACTTGAATTAGTTATGAACCAAAACTGGGTTGTAAGTTTTAGGATTCACAGCGCAAGTTCATTAGTTGAAAGCAGTCTAAAATTTGATATACAAATTCCTGGCGCGCCTAGTACATTATTCCATCATCACCAAGGATGGCAGACTTCCTAAGCAAAACAAAGCGGAGCGAGGTTATGTCTAATATTCGCTCTAAAAACACAAAGGCAGAATTAGTGGTTTTTCAATATCTCCATAGGCAAAATGTGTACTTTCAAAAGCATTATAAAAAAGCTCCTGGCAATCCTGATATAGCACTGCCAAGGAAGAAGAAAGCTGTTTTTATAGATGGTGATTTTTGGCATGCAAGAGATTATAGAAAAACAGTTAAACGCATACCAGACGGCTACTGGAAAGAAAAAATAAAGCGCAATAGGCAAAGAGACCGTATTATTTTTAATCAACTACGTCGTGAAGGCTGGGAAGTAGTGCGTGTGTGGGAAAGCGATATTATCCGTAAACGAACTCGTGATACGGAGTTAGAGAAGATTAAAAAATTCCTAACGGAATAGGGAATACTTGACTTGTTAAGTATTTGTGGTTATTGGTTGTTGGGTTTTTTGAGTCGAAGTTGGTTTGGACGTGTTGGATTGTAAGGCGTTTAACATCAATTTGGAAAGCCGGAGTATAATTACCTCAAGAGAGTTTACAAAATGACAGCAACACAGCCGGATTCTATTACAAAATTTATAAAGTCAAATGCGCTTACATTTGAAATTCCTGTTTACCAAAGAAACTATGTGTGGAAGATAGAAGATTGTGAGAAATTATTCGATGACGTAATTGAGGGAATAAAGAATAAGAGAAAGCATTATTTTGGCAATATAGTTTATTTTGAAGCCGAAAAAGATCCATTTACAGGTTACACACGATATATTTTGATAGATGGCCAACAGAGAATTACATCCACAATGCTTTTATTGGCTGCAATTCGCGATGAAGAAGAAGTTACCGAAAACAAACAGAACCTAACCAAAACCTATCTAATAAACGATAATGCCCAAGAAAACTTTAAAGTTAAATTAAAACAAGTCGAAACCGACCGTGAAGTTTACGAGGCCATTATAGATGGGCGAACAGAATCAATTGATAAAAGCTCTATCATTTACCGTAACTACAACAAATTCCGGAATTTGGTGAGAATTGCAAAAAAAGAAGATGGATTTAGTTCGGCCGACATAATGAATGGCATTAATTACTTAGATATTATTGCAATTGATCTTGAATCCGAAAAAGTAGGATCAGAGTCACCACAGGTTATATTTGAGAGTATTAATGCTACTGGCGAACCGCTATCGACTGCAGACTTGCTGCGCAACTTCTTACTGCTTGAAATAGGATCTGATAAACAAGAAGAATACTATCGAAATTACTGGCTTGTAATCGAAAGAAATGTAGGA
>DASULB010000230.1:0-6345 GCA_036278455.1 Chitinophagaceae bacterium
GGCATAGTCTTCTCATCGGTCACCTCATAAATTTCATGAAACTTCTTGGTCGCCTCCTTTGGTGAATAAGTTGCAAACTCCGAAAAATTCACCTGCCTTTTCGCTTTATTGATATGATAGGCCATCCACCAGCCCACCGGCTCCGCCTTATAATACCAGGGGTACTTGGTGTAATTGGAATGGCAATTGTAACAAGCGGTATACAAGATCATCAGGACGTTCATCGGCACTTCATATTTTGTCGCAACGTCCGCCGTCGGTTCAGCCTTTGTAAAGTTCTTCGCCGGATGAAAAAGTTGCATGATCCCCAAAATGACAATGACGACGATCACTATTTTAAGCCATCTTTTCATATATAAACTGTTAATTTTAATGAGTAACAAAACCGGGGTTTACGGTGGCCTCAAAACCATCCCCGCTTCTTGAAAAAGTACAACATTCCTCCGAAAAGCGAGAACATGACCCCGAGGGTAATAAAATAACCATACCGGGTATGCAATTCCGGCATGTGGGTGAAGTTCATTCCATAGATCCCTGTGATCAGCGTCAATGGCGCAAACAAAGCTGTCACCACTGCCAGCACCTTCATGATCTCATTCATCCTCAGGTTCACCTGGTTAAGGTACAGGTCCTGCAGATTGACGATCAGATCGCGGTAGTTATCGGCGGTTTCATTGGCCTGGAGGATATGATCGTAAATGTCTTTGAAATAAGTTTTCGTCTTTTTCTGTATCAGGCTGCTTTCCGTTTTAAGCACGCCGCTTATTAAATCACGGACGGGATTAATGGTGCGCCGGAGTAAACTGACCTCCCGGCGAAAATGATTGACATGCACCAGCGTTTTGTTGTTTGGCGCTTTCATGATCAGGTCTTCTACTTCTTCGATCTTTTCCCCAAGCGCCTCCATTACCACGAAGTACTGATCGACAATGGCATCCAGCAATGCGTTGTACAAGGCATCGGCACCCCCGGCCCGCAGACGGGAATGATCACTGCGAAGCTTGTCCCTGACCGTATTAAAAGCATCACGGGAGGGATCTTCCTGAAAGGATAACACCACATTTTTCATGAGCAGCAAGCTGACTTGTTCCCGTTCCGCCATGGCATCCTCCGCATTAAAATATAGCATGGGCAGCAAACAAAAGATTACCTCCCCGGTCTCGTCCATTTTCGCCCGTTGTCCCTGGCTGACAATATCTTCGGAAGTCAACTGGTGCACCTGGAAATAATCGCAGATGGCCCGCACCTCTTTTCTGCGGATGCCGTCAATATTGATCCAGCTGACGGAATCCTTATCACGAAAGCGATAGACCTCTTCCACCGTTCCAAATACCTTTTCCAGGCAGGTGCCGTTCTTATAGTCGAACACAGTGATCTTGCTCTGGGTGGCGTCTTTGCGGGCGGCTTCCTCAACAGCCGGATTATACACCATCACCGGATGTTTCCTGGCCCGGAAGGGGTTCAGTTGTTTAGTCTTCTTCCCGCTGCTACGGGCATGCGCTTTTTGTAGATCATTCCCTTTATCCGGGGAATGCTGTAAATCTGGTGAGTCCATAGGCGGCACTGGTTGATGTTTTCAGGTTGTAATTTATACAAAAAGAATTTAATCCATTTGGGAGTTGCGGTAAATAAGGGACTTCCCGCGTGAATTAAATCTGTAAATTTGCGCTATACACCAATCTGACCAATGTCGAGATGCCTATATTTGGTTCCCTGATCAACAGAGCGTTACGCATTCGCAAGCAGTTTACAATACCTCACGGCACCGCAAAAACCTATCAGATGCAAGTGCTGAAGAGGTTGCTGATGAAAGCGATGTTTACTGAATTCGGCCGTCATTACCGGTTTGCTGAAATGCTTGACGGTCCTGACTGGCTGAGACGCTACCGCGAAGAAATTCCCTTTCATAATTACAACACTCTGTATGACCAGTGGTGGTATAAGTGCATGGAGGGCCAGGAGGATATTACCTGGCCGGGTAAAGTGAAATACTTCGCGCTGAGTTCCGGCACCTCGGAGTCCGCCAGCAAGCATGTGCCGGTCACCAAGGACATGCTCCGCAGCATCCGGAAAGTGGGGATCAAGCAGCTTTATTCCATGGTGAATTTCCCCATTCCCCCCAAATCCTTTGAGAAGGGGATCCTGATGCTCGCCGGCACCACCAATCTTTTCAACCGCGGCAGTTATTACGAAGGTGACATGAGCGGCATCAGCGCGAAAAACATTCCCCGGTGGTTCCGCTATTTCTACAAGCCGGAAAGCAAAATATCCCACCGCCCCGACTGGGAACAGCGTATTAAGCTCATCGTCCGCAAAGCCCCTGAATGGGATGTGGCCACCGTATGCGGTGTGCCTGCCTGGGTGCAGATCGCGTTCGAGGAAATCATCAAGTACCATAAGGTAAATAATATCCATGATATCTGGCCGAACCTGGCTGTGTATATCCATGGCGGCGTTTCCTTTGAGCCTTACCGCGACAGTTTCAACAAGCTGCTGGGCAGGCCCATCACCTTTATCGAAACATACATGTCCTCGGAGGGCTCCTTTGGCTTTCAGGCCCGTCCGGGAACCAAGGGCATCAAGCTGGTACTCAACGCCGGTATTTTTTATGAATTTATCCCGTTCAACGAGGAAAACTTTGATGAGCAGGGCGAACTCCGGCCCGGTGCCAGGGCCTATATGCTCCACGAAGTGGTGGAAAACGTGAAATACGCGGTAGTCCTTTCCACTTGCGCGGGTGCCTGGCGTTACCTGATCGGGGACGTGGTCAACTTTACCGATACCAGGGAGCATGAGATCGTGATCGTCGGGCGTACCAAACATTTCCTGAGCCTCTGCGGGGAACACATGTCCATCGAAAACATGAACCAGGCCATCGGCGCGGCCTCGCGTGAAACCGGGATCAGCATCCGGGAATATGCTGTATCCGGTATCCAGTACGGGAACCGTTTCGCCCATCAGTGGTACATCGGGACCGATGACCCGCATGCGAACCCCGAACGGATCCGTGAGATCATTGATGAAACCCTGAAGGGCATCAATGACGATTATGCCGTGGAACGGACGGCCGCGCTGAAAGAAGTGTTCGTAAAGACATTACCCAACAAGGCCTTCATAGAATACCTGCGCTACAAAGGAAAAGAAGGCGCCATGAACAAGTTTCCCAGGGTACTTAAGAACGGCATGATGAAAGATTGGGAGTCTTTTCTGACAGACCGGAATTATCTGGCCTGATCCGGCTTTTTTTAGCCCCTAAGCAAAATTTCCTTACTTTCCTGCCTGATATTGATCATCGACCGGGCGGATAACTTTGGATTAATTTCATCTAGACACATGCTTACATCGTTCATAGCAGGATTAGGACTGGGATTATTCCTATCGCTCTCTGTAGGCCCTGTGATTTTCATGATCATCAAATACAGCGTCAGCAGGGGCTTCAGGGCGGGGTTAAGTTTTGCTATCGGCGTTTCGTTCAGCGATACGATGTATGTGGTGCTGGGAAATTTCGCTTCCGCCTTCATTCACCAACTCGATGAGATGAAGAAAGTGATCGGTATTTCGGGGGGGATCGTACTGATCGCCATCGGCCTGTACGGCATTTTCTTAAAACAGGTCAGGATCAGTTCGGGTGAAGACCAGGAAAAAAAGATGCTGGTCACCACAGGCGACCACTTCAGGATCTGGTTGAGTGGCTTTTTAATGAATACCCTGAACCCGGGGGTATTGATCTTCTGGCTGGGCGTATGCACCGCCAACGGCGCCCTGGAACTCCGGGACAGGATGGTGCTGTTCGGCACTACGCTGGCCTTCATGCTCACCGCCGATGTCACCAAGGTGTTCCTCGCCGACAAGATCCGCCACAAACTCACCCTCAAAACCGTCATCTGGCTCAACCGCATCGCTTCGGTCAGCATGATCGCCTTCGGCGCCATCCTGATTTACCTCGTTATCTTCAGGGCGGCGAAATTCCTGCATTGACAGTGATCTTTTTTCCGGCGGACAAAACAGCTGCCCCTGCCCGGCGCGGTTCCAAAAATTTTCAGGATCTTTTACCTGATCAGTAAAGTAGCCCCTTTTTTAAACACCTTCTCTCCGGTGTCCGTATTGGTATAAGAAAGCATCCACACGTAAGATCCCGTAGGCTGTGGAACGCCCTGAAAGGTTCCGTCCCATTTATTGGTCCAGTCCCGGGTTTGAAACACCAGCTGACCATAACGGTTGTAGATCCTGAAATCCAGGTCACGCGCTTTGTACGCATTCAACGGATACAGATAATCGTTCATCCCGTCCCCGTTCGGCGTAAAAGCCGTGGGAACGGCGATGAAGCAGTTGTTGATGACCTTGAGCTGCCGGGTGGCCGTATCCCTGCAACCCTGGATATTTTCCACAATCAACCGGACGGGGAATGTCCTGGTCCTCACGACATCCGGGTACTGTTGGGTGGGAGGCGTTTCCAGCAGGCTGCTTGCCCCGTTGCCAAAGTCCCAATCATAAGAAGCGATCGTCCCCATGCTGTGATCCACAAAGGTGACCGCGTCATTGGGGCAGACAAAGGAAGGCTCCTCAAAACGCGCCTTTACAAAATAATCATTGTTCAGGGAAAATTTCGCCGAAGCGGTATCACTGCATACACCGTTGGAGACGATCAGCCCCACCTGCTGGTCATTAAAGGTGGAATCTCCATAGGTAAAACCCGGCGCGGAGGCCGTCAGCCCGCTTCCGGTCGTCCAGTTCCATTTTGTGATCCCATTCCCTCCGGCGTTCAGCAGATGGATGGTAACCTGGTTGCACACATACTGTTCCGTGTGGGCAAAGCCCGCATTCACGGTATCGGCTGCGGTAAAAGAAACCGTAGACAGCACCGGTGTTGGCTGCGCGCATTGACTGATCACTGAATTATTATCCCCGCCCTTTACCAGTGTGACGGTGTAGGTGCCCGCATGCACGATGGGCCCGGCCAGCTTCAACACCACCGTGGTCGTCAGTCCACCGGTACAGTTCAACCCGGAGGCCCCGGTAACGCTTACCGGCGAAGGCCCCGAGATTGCGAAATCACTTCCATCAGGGTCAATGGAATTGCAACGCATGGCGCCGGCAAATACCACATTAATGGCGGAAGGGGCACAGCCCGGTGCGGTCACGCTGTCCATGGGAGTGGGGGCGATGGCCCGTACCGTAAAGACTAAGGTATCGCCCTGGGGAATACCATTTTCGCAGTTATCCAAAAGCGTGTTGTGGTCCGTACCGTTCTGAATGGTAAGGGTATATTTCCCGGGAGGCAGCGGCTGATCCAGGGTCAGGCTCAATGAATCCATATCAAAGCCCCTGCTGCAATCGGTGCTGGAAGCGGCGATCACCTTTGCCGCCGCGGGCGTGATGGTAAAATCGCTTCCATCGGCTGCCAGGCTTTTACATTGAACTTTCTTGTTCAGTTGCACGGCGATGGTGGAACCATCGCATCCGGGGGCCGCGCTTTTTAACCGGGGGGCCGTCGTGTCGGTAATGACCGCTGTTCCACCGCCAAAAGACAGGCCGTAACCGCTTTGTGAATCGGTAAAATGGCTGACCAGTAAAAGATACTGATGGCCTTCTTTCAGAATGGGATCCTTGGCAAAGGATGGTTCCTTCGCATTCGGGTCCGAAGCGCATTGGGTATAATCCACTCCACTCTTCGTCGTCCCGGTATTGCCGTAAGTCCCCGCCCAGTTGGCGGCTACGATCAGCTTGGGGTCTTTATACACATCCCCCGGCGCATGACCGGTGATGTCATAGAGCTGCCAGTCGTAATCATCACCCTGGTCATTGGGTTTGATTAAAAACTCCAGGCTGCCGCCCTTAAAACAGGTGAATTTATACCAGAAGGGGTTCTTGTCACCATAAGCCGCGCCGTCGCCGCTGCAACCGGGCACCGTCAGCGCACTATTGATGCAGGTGGGGACGGAGACCTGTTTAAAAACGGAATTGCCGCATACAGGAAAGGCCGTTTCGGGGGTCTGCCCCAGGGCGGTGCATTTATCCTGGGCCTGCAGCCATTGAAATGAAAACAGCAGAAAAAATATGGCGGCGAAGGTTTTCATCATAAAATACGAAGATAGCAATATTGGGGTCTTCCCGGGCAGCTGCCATTGACGATGGTAAACAGGGCAAACAACCCCGTCCCGGCAACACCACAGCAACATCACGGCAATATCCGGGGTTTCTATCGATTTATAAAAGATCAATGCCCGCCCGGGACCGGCTTATTGCAATTTCTCCAGCGCAGCGCGCAGCCCGGCCAGCATTTCCCCGATCTCTTCCACTTTGCAGGTGCCCACACTCAGGCGGTACCAGGGTGATTCCACCGGG
>DASULB010000231.1:0-12222 GCA_036278455.1 Chitinophagaceae bacterium
CCTGTTATATGTACGGCGGCTGCTGGAGGCCGGGGAGCGGAAAACGGCCGGCAAAATGATCCGCACCCTGGTGAAGAAGACCGGAAAGCATCGTGAAGCTGCGGTGCACCTGGCTGCTTTACGGTTCAGGAAGCAATGGCAACATCCGGACAGCTCCGCTCACAAAAGCAATGAATTGACCAGCCAGGAGAAAAAGGATGGATTTAAGCTGTTGTTTGATGGCCGCGACCTGGACGGATGGGTGGGTAATAAAAAGGGCTACCTGGTGGAGGATGGTAATATCGTCGTCAACCCGGCGCATGGCAGCGGCGGGAATCTTTATACCGCGGGCCAGTACGCGAATTTCATTTTCCGGTTTCAATTTCAGCTTACACCGGGTGCGAACAACGGGATAGGCATCAGGGCGCCCCTGCAGGGGGACGCGGCTTATGTCGGCATGGAGATACAGGTGCTGGATAATACCGCCGCGGTATATAAAAACCTTCACAATTATCAATATCACGGATCGGTCTATGGGGTGATCCCGGCCAAACACGGCTACCTCAAGCCCGTGGGGCAGTGGAATGAAGAAGAGATCAGGGCGGTGGGCCCTGAAATCCAGGTCACCCTGAACGGGCATGTCATTGTGAAGGGTAATATAGACAAAGCCAGTGAAAACGGTACGGCGGATCATAAGCAACATCCGGGATTGAAAAACAAAACCGGTCACATCGGATTTCTGGGACATGGGTCAGTGGTGCATTTTCGCGACGTCCGGATCAGGGACCTGGGAGCGGAATAACGCCAAAGCAGATGGTATCCGGGTTGTCCGGAACGCGGCGGCCGGAATTTCCCCAAAAGGCCCATATCCGGTAAAAATTGATCGCCATTCATACAAAAAGGATTTAGCTTTAGAAAAAATAACTGCCATTAAGCATAAATTTTGAAAGGTTCTTTTAAATTTATGTATATTGGACACCGCTTTGACGATGGTTTTAACGTTTAATAATTCTTATTTTAAAGTGTTTTATGGCAGACTTTCAAATCAAAAAATCTTCCAAGGTTTATGATGTTTGTATTGTAGGCTCCGGGGCCGGAGGAGGAATGGCCGCTTACCTTCTTTCAAAGGCGGGTTTTAAAATTGCGGTGCTGGAGGCCGGCGGTATGTTCGATCCAAAGGACCCCAAATACCGGACACAGCTAAAATGGCCCTATGAGTCGCCACGGCGCGGGGCAGGCACTACACGTCCTTTCGGCGAATTTGATGCGGCATGGGGCGGCTGGGAGATCGAAGGCGAGCCTTATACACACAAGAACGGCACCCAGTTCGACTGGTTCCGTTCCCGCATGGTCGGTGGGCGTACCAATCACTGGGGCCGCATCTCTTTGCGTTTCGGGCCCAGGGATTTCAAGCACAAAAGCATCGACGGGTTGGGTGATGATTGGCCCATAGGCTATGATGATGTGGCGCCTTACTATGATAAAGTGGATGAACTGGTGGGGGTGTTTGGCACAAAAGAAGGCATGTATAATGAGCCCGACGGGCATTTTCTGCCACCGCCCAAGCCACGGCTGCATGAATTATTTATCGAGAAGGGCGCCGTGAAAGCCGGCGTGAAGGTCATGCCTTCCCGCTTGTCCATGCTGACGCGTCCCATCAACAAGCAGCGCCAGGTATGCTTTTATTGTTCGCAGTGCAACCGCAGCTGCCAGGTATACGCTGATTTCTCTTCTTCTTCCGTATTGATACAACCGGCACTGAAGACCGGCAACATGGATGTTTTTACAGGCGCCATGGTGCGCGAGGTGCTTACCGATAAAAACGGCAAGGCGACCGGCGTTTCCTATGTGAACAAGGCGGACCTGCAGGAATACCAATTACAGGCTAAAGTGGTGGTGCTGGCTGCCAGCGCGTGCGAATCCGCCAGGCTGCTGTTAAATTCCAAATCTTCGCGTTTCCCCAACGGCCTGGCCAACTCCAGTGACGTCGTCGGGAAATACCTGCATGATTCCACGGGCGCTGCCCGGGGGGGCGTCTTACCGAAACTCTTTGGCCGCAAGCGCTATAATGAAGACGGCGTCGGCGGCATGCACCTGTATTCCCCGTGGTGGCTTGATAATAAAAAACTCAAATTTCCCCGTGGGTATCATATTGAATATTGGGGTGGCATGGGCATGCCTTCCTATGGTTTCAGCTGGGGTATCGAAGGTACCAACGGCCGGTTCCCTGACGCGAACGGCAAGAAGAAAAAGGGTGGCGGTTATGGAAAATCGCTTAAAGAGGATTACCGTTACTTTTACGGGGCGGGCTTTGGAATGGCCGGCCGGGGAGAGTGTATTGCACGAAAGGACAATTATTGTGAAATAGATCCGGGCAAGGTTGACCAGTATGGTATCCCGGTGTTGCGGTTCAACTATACCTGGAGCGATCATGAGATCCAGCAGGCCAAACATATGCAGGATACCTTCGAGGAGATCATCCATAACATGGGGGGTATCGCGCTGGGCACGAAACCGGGAGCGGATTCCAACTATGGTATATCAAGTCCCGGAAGCATCATCCATGAAGTAGGCACGGTCCGCATGGGAAATGATCCGAAAACTTCCGCGCTCAATAAGTTCAACCAGGCCCATGAATGTAAAAACCTTTTCGTGGTGGACGGCGGCGCATTCGTATCCCAGGCTGATAAGAACCCCACCTGGACGATCCTCGCCCTTTCCTGGAGAGCGACCGAATACATCATGGATGAAATGAAAAAGGGAAACATCTAAAACAACCGGATAAAGGGTCGGAACAAAGCATAAAGCCGAAGGAAAGCGCCTGTTTTGCGGCCTGCGGCTTTTGACCTCCTGTAAAAACTGAAATTCTATGGACAGAAGAAAATCTCTTAAAACATTGGCCATCGGAACACTTTCAGCGAATGTTTTGCTGGAAGCCTGCAGCCCGAAGAATAAAAAGGCGGGGACGGGCACTGGTGGTGTGGTGGAAGGCGGCGCGAAGGGGGAGGCCACCTGGGCCGGTAAATTCGAAAAATGGGAAGATGCTTCGGGGCGTCAGCCCTATGAGGAGCTGCGGGATAAAAAATTAATGGCCGAGAAATTTTTTACCGACCATGAAATGAAGACCATAGGGGTGCTGAGCGATATCATCATCCCCAAGGATGACCGTTCCGGCAGCGCGACCGATGCCGGTGTACCGGATTTCATTGAATTCATTGTCAAGGATATGCCGGACCACAAAACGCCCATGCGTGGCGGGCTGCGCTGGCTGGACATGGAATGCCTGAACCGGTATGATAAGACTTTTATAGATTGCAGTTCTGCGGAACGGCTAAAAGTGGTGGATGATATTGCCTATCCCGCAGAAACTGTTCCCGAGTTGCAGCAGGGCGCCTCCTTTTTCTCCCTGATGCGCAACCTCACCGCTTCGGGATTTTTTAGCAGCAAAATGGGTATTAAGGACATTGGTTACGCAGGCAATACGCCAAATGTGTGGGATGGTGTACCCGACGATGTTTTGAAACAATACGGCATTTCCTATAGCCAGAAGACGCTGGATGAGTGTGTGAAAAAGGAAGACCATAACAAAATGTTCGTATTTCAAAGTTAAGGGATCTCCTCAGCAAGGCCCGTTGTTTAGTTAAACCCCTGGATCTGTTTTGTGGAAAGCATCTTTCATTTTATAACCATTAAAAACAATTGTCATGGCAGAAGAAAAACAATCAGTTGATCAATCTTCACCTTCCAGGAGGAAATTTATCCGTAACGCCTCCATGGCGGCCGCGGGTTTTTATATTGTGCCCCGGCATGTACTTGGACGTGGATTTGTAGCGCCAAGTGATAAGTTATTAATTGCCGGCGTAGGCGCCGGAGGGAAGGGCGGTGATGATGACCGTCATTTTGCAAAGACAGGAAAGGCGGAAATCGCTTTTCTCTGCGATGTAGACGACAGGTCGGCGGCAAATAACAGAAAGTTGTTTCCCAAAGCCAAATATTATCATGACTGGCGGGAAATGTTTGAAAAGGAACATAAACATTTTGACGCCGTGGACGTGGGTATCCCTGATCATAACCACGCCGTTGTTGGTTTTCACGCCATGCAGCTCAATAAACACGTCTATGTACAAAAACCCCTGACACACGATATCTGGGAAGCCTACATGATGGGCGAAGCCGCCAAACGCTATAAGGTGGTCACCCAAATGGGAGACCAGGGTACCTCCGGTGATGGTGTTCGTCAGTTGAGGGAATGGTATGACGCGGGCATCATAGGGGATGTCCATACCGTTCATTGCTGGACCAACCGGCCGGTGTGGCCACAGGGCATCCCATGGTCGGACAAAAATCCGCCGGTACCCCAGGGCCTCAACTGGGACCTTTGGCTGGGAACCGCACAGGAACATAATTACGAGGACCTGGTGGTACCGTTCAACTGGCGTGGCTGGTGGGATTTCGGAACAGGCGCCATAGGCGATATGGCCTGCCATATTGTAGGGCCCGTCTTCAAGGTATTGGGACTGCAATACCCCACGGAGGTGACCTGTAGCGTAAGTACGCCCTATATCAATAACTGGGAACAGGCTTATTATCCGAAAAGCGGCCCTGTTTCCTCTTCTTCACATCTGAAGTTTAAGGGCAAAAAGGGGGAAACCATCAAAGTCAACTGGATGGACGGGGGCATACAACCGGAACGTCCTGAAGAATTGGGTCCCAATGAGATCATGGGAGGAAAAGGCGATACCGGAAACGGCGTGATCTTCGAAGGCTCCAAGGGGAAAATGATGTGCGGTGTATACGGGCAGGACCCCCAGCTGCTGCCAACCTCGCGTACAAGCCAGGTGCATGTGCCCAAGAAATACCCGCGCATACCGGGTGGCGCTGACGGCCATTACGGACAGTGGGTGGAAGCCTGCATTGCCGGTTACGGAAAAATGGAAGTCGATTCTCCCTTTATAGAATATGCGGTGCCACTGACCCAAAGCATATTGATGGCCAATCTGGCGATCCGCAGCTTCAATTACAGGGAAGCCAATAAGAAAGGTGACGGGTATAATTATCCGGGACGCGGGATCACCCTGCAATGGGATGCCGAGGACAGAAAGATCACCAACTTTGATCCGGCTAACCAGTTCGTAAAACGCACCTACCGTGCCGGATGGCCTGAATTGAAGTTCTAAGGCAAATTTCGATAAAATACTACTAAAGGCGGAGTGAAGGTACTTCGCCTTTTTTTTGTGCGTCAGTCAGGTCCATCACACTACAGGGTGCATGGTCCCCAATACGCTTTGCAGTATGGAATATTAGTCAGGGGCAAGAGTGTCGGGGGCACAGCGAATCTGACGGAAGCCCGAGACAAACGTTTGAGTCTACGAACAGGAATCGCATAGAAGGCGGAGTAATGGGGGGATGTTGCCAAAGAAACAGCGCTCGATACTGGCCTATATATGGGAAGAATATAAAAGACCTTGAGTTTTTTCGTTTTGTTTTATAGATTTTATATGCCTTTGCCATACGTAACCTTAGTTATGGACCCTCATGATTATTTTCCCAACAGGGAGATTCCCAATAAAAAGAGGCAGGACGCTCTGCGTGCTTTCTTCTCTGAAAAGCGCGCTGCTGAAGAGGTGGCTGGTCAGTCCTATAAGACCATCAGGGTGGAGGCAGGCGGCTTGAAGAAGGCTGCTTTAGAAGTACGTGATGAACGGATAACCGTAAGAGGTTATCGTGATGCTAAGACAGGCGCGGTCAAACCTATTGCCCGAAAACTTTCGCTCGAAGCACACGCCGCAAATTTTCAAAAACATTTCAATCTAAGGTGTGAACACCAGATTGCGTTCCAACCGCTTGTTGGCAGCATCGGTAATCAATATTTCACAAAATTTGCTACAAGTGATATATTATATATCCAAGAAGTAAAAGGACAAGTCCAAGTGTGAACCCAAATAGATTGGCATCTACTTTTCCAAAGATCGGCGCTACGCCGTTTGGATCACTGAGCGTTCCTTTATAAAGACGACACACCAGAACATTGAGAAGGAAGCCGCCCAAAACAATAAGCCCAAATAAAAAGGCCAGATTAATCGAAGATGACGGGGCGGCATCGCTGAACCATAAAAAGTATAGTCCTGCTGTTGCTAAAAGGAACATCATAATAGTTTGCCAAACAACATGGAAGCGGGCATGACTAATCCAAAGGGGGTTGGTTGCATGAGTTTTGCCAAGATCAACAAACAACGGTATGAAGCCATATATTGCCGTGGCCAAAGAAATTAGAATTTTGCCTGTTAATTGAAGAGTTGTCATGTTCATCTTATTCTTTTGTTTTATTACTCCTGTAAATCATTGGATAGTTCCGATCTTTGCTGACACCGGGATGTGAGGTAAGGGTTCATTGTCTGAGCACATCTTTTAACCATTCATAGGATTAACAGCGTGTAATTTGCATATAACATCAGTCATATCCCCTTCAGGCTCCGCTACGGTATCTACCCGGCGTAACTTCTCAGGTATCTTCATATGTCCCTGATGTGAAGATGGTGATTTGACAATCTTCGTCTTGGTATAGCAACCTTTTTTGTGTCGATTACAGAACAGCTGGCACCTTCCTCGGGTATATCAAATAAACTTGGCTGCTGTGATACTGCATCGTTTGAGACGATGAAGTTTTTGCTTTTAGAGCCAGATATCATCTTTTTCAACTGCTGAAGCTGATGAGATAATTCCATCACTTTAACCTCCAGCTGAACCCTTTTTTGTTCGCTGTCTTCGTATAGTGATTTGTAACTTATGGTAGAGGGACTGATCATAATAATGACGAGCATAAAAATATGACCCTAGCGGCTTTCAACAAAGAAAAATCACTGAAAGTTATACAGCAAAAATGTGGATAAATGAGCCCTGTTTTTTGATTTTTTGGTTTAATTTAGTCCACTGCGGCATCGTAAAGCCTTGTTGGTTCTTAGGCATCGGCTGACATTTGTTCGTTGATTTTTTCTCCAATAATAACAGGTCCCTTGAGATAGCTGACTGGTTCTTAGGGAAACCCTTACTGCATTTCCCGCTTTGTTCACGCTGGGAGATTAAAGAGAACATGGTTTCTTCGTTTTGCTTTGGGGATTAATCCCATTGTGGCCTGTTCCGTGAGTGTATATTTTTATGATTCAAAAATATACACTCACGGAAACCTCCTTCAATGATGCACCTGGCCGAAGGCTTACTTTCTCTAAGCTAAGGTAGATCGGGTTTGTCAAACCCTACACTTGGAAGCCGGAACTTCAAGGAACACTTTTCTGGCAAACCGTCTTATACCGAACGGTATGTATGGCGCTGTGAGAGGACGGCGCAGGAACTAATCCCACGCCTGCTACTCGATTGTATGGACAAATCATCTTTTACATGGCCCGCGGATCGTAATACAGCCCAATGTTGTAAATCTTTCCCTTAATTCTGTAATATCCCTCCGGGGGGAACGTCCTATTTTTGTGTTTCTTAAAAACAGCTATGAAATACACTTATCAGATACAGGGCATGAGTTGTAATGGTTGCCGCGCGCATGTTCAGCAGGCCTTGAGCGGCGTCAGCGGCGTACGGGACGTAGAGGTCGATCTACAGAAGGCCGAGGCGGTGGTTGATGCTGATGCGCCCATCGCCCTGGAGAAATTACAGGAAGCCCTCCGGGACAGCACTTACACGATTACGCTGCCCGGCGCTGCCCCTCATGCTCATCCCTCCATTGAGAACAGCACTGAAGATGCCGGTAAGAGCGGTTCGGGAATATTCTATTGCCCCATGCACTGTGAAGGGGAAAAGACTTATGATAAGCCCGGCAGCTGCCCCGTATGCGGTATGGATCTGGTGGAACAACCGTCCCTGAGCAAAAAAGTAAGGTACACCTGCCCGATGCATCCGGAAATCATCCGGGATGCACCCGGTGCCTGTCCGATATGCGGCATGGACCTGGTGCCTATGGAGGCCGACGTGGAAAAAGAAGATGAAACTTATAAAAAGCTATTGCGCAAATTTAAGATAGCCGTACTGTTTACCCTGCCAATTTTTCTCATTGCTATGGCGGAGATGATCCCGGGCCATCCTTTAGGGAAGGTCATGGATCTGAAGTACTGGTATCTGGTGGAACTGGTCTTATCCCTTCCCGTGGTATTTTATGCTACCTGGATGTTCTTTCAGCGGGCCTGGCGTTCTGTGATCACCTGGAAGCTTAACATGTTCACCCTGATCGGCATGGGCGCCGGCATCGCCTGGCTTTTCAGTGTGGGTGCCCTGTTGTTCGAGGACCTGTTTCCCGCGCAGTTCAGAACACCCCACGGGACAGTGTATGTTTATTTTGAAGCCGCTACGGTTATTCTGACACTGGTTTTACTGGGCCAGCTGATGGAAGCCCGCGCGCATGGAAAGACCAATTCCGCCATTAAGGCGCTTTTGAAACTCGCGCCCCATACCGCTACGAGAATCATCGAGGGTAAAGATCACGTCGTTCCGATCGACAGCATCCATCCCGGTGACTTGCTGCGGGTCAAGCCCGGTGAAAAGATTCCGGTGGATGGCAGCATCCGGGAAGGCGAGGTCAGCATTGATGAGTCCATGATCACCGGCGAGCCGATTCCTGTGGATAAGATCAAGGGTGACCCCATCAGCGCCGGTACCATCAATGGGAACAGGACCTTTGTGATGACCGCCGAAAAGGTGGGCGCCGAAACGCTCCTGTCCCGGATCATTGAAATGGTCAATGCTGCCAGCCGTTCCAAAGCACCCATTCAGAACCTGGCCGACAGGATCTCGGGTTATTTTGTACCGGCAGTTGTATTGACAGCCGTGGTTACCTTCATCGTATGGGCGGCCTATGGCCCTGAACCTTCTTATGTTTACGCATTGGTCAATGGCATTGCCGTACTCATCATCGCCTGCCCATGTGCCCTCGGGCTGGCTACACCCATGGCGGTCATGGTCGGGGTCGGAAAGGGCGCCAGGTCCGGCATATTGATCAGAAGTGCGGGCGCACTGGAAAAAATGAACAAGATTGATGTAGTGATCGTTGACAAAACAGGGACGCTGACGGAAGGAAAGCCCACCGTTGAAAAAGTGGCCGGCGCAAGTCCCGATTACAAACCGGACGACGTGCTGCAGAAAATTATCTCCCTGAACAGCCACAGCGAGCATCCACTCGCCCGCGCCACCCTGCGTTATGGAGAGGAACGGGGCGTTGAAGCCCAATCCGTAACAGATTTTGAGGCCATTACCGGCAAGGGCGTGACCGGATCGCTCCATCATCAGCAACTGGCGCTCGGCAATCTCAAACTCATGGAGCAGGTAGGGGCGGAGATCCCACCGGCGTTGAGGGACCAGGTAAAGGCAGAACAGCGGTTGGGTAAGACGGTATCCATTCTTTCCGAAGGCCGCCAGGCCACCGGTTATGTGGTTATTTCCGATAAAATAAAAACCTCGAGTAAGGCGGCCATCGACCAGTTGCAACAGGAAGGCCTGGAGGTAGTCATGTTCACGGGCGATAACGAAGATACGGCCCGGGCGGTAAGCCAGGCCCTGGGCCTGAATGGCTACCGGGCGGGGATGCTTCCGGAGGATAAGATCAACGAAATAAAACGCTTACAGGGCGCCGGCAAAAAGGTAGCCATGGCAGGTGATGGGATCAATGACGCACCGGCTTTATCACAGGCCGATATCGGCATCGCCATGGGTACGGGAACCGATGTGGCCATTGAAAGTGCAGGTATTACGCTGGTCAAGGGAGATCTGAAAGGCATCGCCCAGGCAAGGCTGTTAAGTGAAAAGGTTATGCGGAACATTAAGGAAAACCTTTTCTTTGCTCTGGGTTATAACGTGCTGGGAATACCCATTGCCGCGGGTCTTTTGTATCCCTTCTTCGGGATATTGCTTTCGCCTATGATCGCTGCCCTGGCCATGAGTTTCAGTTCGGTGTCGGTGATTGCTAATTCGCTGCGGCTAAGAAATACGGCGTTATGAGACGTGATGCTCAGGGACATCGTTCAGGGTACGAGGAAGGTATTGCAGGAAAGGTTCACTGGTCATCACCATGGAATCAGGATCCGGCTGCAGTGACGATGTCCTTCGACTCGAGCACCGGCATTCGGTAACCCATTCTGGCCACGTTGATCATGGCCAAACCCAATTCCTTTAAGGTGCATACATGTCGCGGAAAGAGACTGCGCCACAATGGATACAACCAGGAAATTGGGATCAGGATGCCATGGGTGTGGTTTAAGCCTTTCGTTGGTTGGATATATCCCGGCCGGAACATATAGGCGCCCTTAAAAGGTAATTTCTTAAGATCGTTTTCAGTTTGCCCTTTTACGCGGGCCCACATGATTTTTCCCTGGGCGGTACTGTCGGTCCCCATCCCTGATACATAACAAAAGGTCAGTTCGTTATCCGGCAGGGCAAGCGTCTTTGCGAAGTTTACTGTGAGGTCATAAGTCAACCGGCGGTATTTGTCCTCTTTCATACCAACGGAAGAGACACCCAGGCAAAAGAAACAAGCATTATAACCACGAAACGCTTCCCGGACCGGTGACAGATCAAAAAAATCAGCGTGAATGATCTCCGTCAATTTGGGATGCGTGATGCCGCAGGGTTTTCTGTTAATCACTAACACCTTTTCTACTTCCGGATGCTGAAGACATTCATGCAATACGCCTTCTCCCACCATTCCGGTAACCCCTGTGATGATGGCTCTTATTTTATCCATATAGTGTTAAGATCAGATAAAATAAAGGTAATGTATTACTTTTGAGAACAGATTGTTTTTTTATACTAAAACCAGAAGAGATGTCACGCCGTTATTTGCTGCTCATCGCCCTCGTGCTATCAGGGGTAAGTTTTTCACTTTCAGCACAGAATTTGCCACCTGGCGCGCCGGTGCAAGCGGGTAAGATTAAAGTAGCCTGTGTGGGGAACAGCATTACTTTTGGCTATGGCATCAAAAACAGGGACAGCCTGAGTTATCCGGCGGATTTGCAACGCATGATGGGCAATAAATATGATGTAAGAAATTTTGGCGTGAGCGGACGAACGCTGCTTAAAAAGGGAGACCATCCTTATTGGAAGGAAAAGGCATTCCAGCAGGTGCAACAGTGGAAGCCGGATGTGGTAGTGATCCTGCTGGGTACTAATGATACCAAACCCTGGAACTGGAAGTATGGCGATGAATTTGGCGCCGATTACACCAATCTGCTGGAGGTATTCAAAAAACTTCCCAGCCATCCGGAGATCTGGGCGGCGCTCCCCGTCCCGGTTTTCAAACACAACAAATACGGGATCAGGGACAGCGTGGTAAAAGTGGAAATTCCCATCATCCGAAAGGTCGCCCGGACCGAAGACGTGCATATCATGAATTTGTACAGGGCACTAAGGCCCTATGGTAATGATTTCTTTGACGGTGTCCATCCCGACAAGACCGGCGCCCATTACCTGGCCAAGGCAGTATATAAGCAGATAAGACATCATAAACGTCTGTAAATTCAAGAGACAACAATGGAGAGATTGCGAAGGAAGAACCGCGCTGATTTACCGGGAGCCAGCGGCCATTTTTCAAGCTCCATTAATGGCAAAGCAAGCGTATTCAAGCTGAATCACGTCTATAAATTGTGGTGGGAGAAACCTCATTAGCATTAATCTCTTTAATTTCACCATCTTTTGAAACCACAAATGGACTATTCTTTTGCTTTTTAAATTCTAAGAGTCGCCTATAAGCCTCTTCCAGTCCCTTTATGATCTTATCTCTCTCTTCTTTGAAATATTTAGTGTTTTCCATTATATTTTATCTTTAATTGGTCCCATAACATCGTATTAGTAATGTCAGTATCATGATTGGCGCCTTCTGCAACTATCGAATAAGGTTCACCAGAATTGTCTATAAATATCCAGTTATTAACAATGGGTTCGAATAAATTAAAAAAATTGATTAAGCCGTTTTCGTACCTCCTTTTGATAATATTTTCCGGAATATGATGTCCCCCCTCTTTTACGCGGGTTTTAACTCTAGAGACCGCCAACTCCGAAGAATTAAGCCAAAAAAACAAAAGCGTAACCTGGTAGCCTTTTTGTTTGGCAGTCTCCACCAGGCCTACATAACTTCTTGTGGAAAGCGTTGTCTCAAATGCAAATGTTTCACCTGATTCAAGTAATGATTTAATGCGGGATAACATTAATTTTCCTCCTTGAGTAGTGGCTCTTTCTGGTTGAAAAGGTGAA
>DASULB010000232.1:0-10730 GCA_036278455.1 Chitinophagaceae bacterium
GTGCACGCTTTTGGCTGTCATCAAGGCAATAAGGATTAAATTGCATCAGCCATCTGATATCTTCTTCATTTAAAAAGTGATGCAGTAGCAAACGAGCTGTAAATTGGTTATTGCCATGATCGCTCTCAAAGGTTGGCGGCAAAAGTTCTGCTTTTTCCATTAAGGCACGCATTATACGTATGCCACTCCCTTTGGTTTCTGCCAGATTAGTTTCATGAAAAATTGCGGCAATAAATGGATTTCTGTTGCGGGAGCCTGGTTCCCCTAGATGATCTTCTGGCTTCAAAGAAAAACCGGGATTTTTGATCTCTAACCTATTGGCGTAGCGGATAATCTGAATAGGCTGATTTTCCCTGTACGTTCTGTGCATGAAAGCGTTTACAATGGCTTCTCGTAAAACCCGGGAGGGTAAACCGATACTGTTTGCCTGAATTTTGCCATCTGGCAATAAAAATCCTTTTGGTAAGTCGTCTGCAATGGCACTGAAAGCCCTTTGCACTAACTCAATTAGAGGCCCTCGCATATCAATAGTGGTAAATCGATTTTCAGGATCTGCCACCCACTCATTGCCAGAAACACGGATATAATCAACTCGAACCATTGGTAATAATCGCCGATGAGATTGTCGTTTGCCAAAAACCAATAAACCTGCATACGTAAGATACCAAATTCCATCTTCTTTTTTTATACAACCTAAGGATTGTAATAATTCTGTATTATTATATTGTAGTTCTTCTGCATATGGATTGACATTAGTTCTTAGATTGCGGTAAATCTGTATCGCTTCTTCACTCAGATCTTCCGGACTGGTATCCCTTATTATGCTGCTATCCAAAGTGTCTTCTTTATTATAGAAGATGAATAAATCATCGTCCGTACACCGTTGGTCACTTGAGCCAATTCTTCGGAATGCACCCCTTGGAAGTCCTTCCGATTTAAAATACACAGGTTTCTGGGAAGGGAGTAATTCTGGAATGAAAGCATTTATTACATTCTTTCCTTCTATGTTATCCACAACTATTTCAGGTCGAATTGGCTGGTTAAACATATCAGCGCACTGGGTGCTCAAATCTAATTGCAACTTATCTGGATTATTTACTCCGCAAATTGTATAAGACGGATATAATGAGGACTCTACGCGCTCAATACCTAATAATATATTTCCGCCCCCCAAACCAACTTCATTTGCGAAGGCACATACGGACTCAAGCACTGAACGATGAATATTGGTCGCCCTTTTGGCTTCAATAGTAGTACATTCATCCGTCGTATTGAGTCTTTCGATTAATTCTCTGGTTGTTTCCATTATTCATCAATTTCTTTTTAAAAGCCATTCTTTCATTTAATAGCTGAAATTTCTGTTGGCAACTTCCACGAATGGGAATGGTGGTTAATGCGAATAGAAATATTATCAAGGGTGATTTGATACTCAATTTAGTTTTCGTCTAACCCAACTAACATCATAGGCAAATAGCGGTACTTCTTTTGTAGAAAAATTTCATGTACACTATTTTAATATTACTTTATCGATATATTTATAGTTTGCCACCAGATTCTGATAGATATTCGTCAAATTAGTGGCACTGACCCATCTCATGCTTAAAGATAGTCAAGTATTAAAACAGACAACAAATAAATTAATATTATAAGGCTTAATTCTCACTTCCATTACTTTTGATCAAGAAAGATTCCCTTTTAAAAACCAGTAAATTTGTTAAATTTAGCCAAATATAAGGAAAGAATTGAGATCAAGAATGGCAATTTCCCAATTCTCCCAAACGATAGTTAAAAATCACGTCAGAAGCAACCGAGAAATAATTACGAAGGTTGGAAAGTACTGGATGATGGGGAAACATTTTGGATGATGAATAGATTGCTTAAAGATCCTTTACATCATAGGCCGCAAATTTTTTAATATCGGGCGTTTGCGACGCCGTTATTTTTAAGCGAAGTCTTGTGGTTTCTACCGTCGTAAAAGTCTGGATCCTTTCATGTCCGACGGAAATCCCATCGCAAACCGGCTCCCATTTGTTATTTACCCAGGCTTCCACTGCATATTTCCTGATGTTTTCTCCATGGGTCAAGGTTTCCATGATCACAACCTGGTTCACCCTCACAGGATGATTGCCAAGATTTAATATGAGCTCATTCCCATTGCCTTTTGTCTCCGCTAAGCTATGGCCAAATCGTTTTTTAATCTCATTGCCGAATTGGGCAAAAAGATGCGTTTCTTTTTCAGGAAACAGCCCTGCGGTATCTATCGCCATCCCGATCAGCATATTGGTATTCCGTCCTACGGTGGTATAATACCTTCCCACCATGTCGTTGAGTGAAATAACATCCTGGGGCCGGTTTGCCCTCCAGAACCATCCTCCCTCCCAGGCGGATTTTTTACGGCTTGGGAAATCAGATTCTGCGGGACACCAGATGGCCCCGTCGGGGTTCCCATGCAGATCCTTTATTTCAACCATCCCATGTGAGTGTGTGGTGGTATCCGCCCTGCTCCACATGGGATAAGGGGCATCCCCCCGTTCGTTTCCCACCCAGCGGATCAGATTTTTACAGGTTGCAGGTCCCTGAAAAAGGATGGCCTGCGGCTGGTATTTTTTGATCATCGCTGCGAGTTGGTCTGAAACGCCTCCCTGACTGGTAGGACGTATCCCTCCATCAAACCAGATCTCAAACAGCTTCCCGTAGTGCGTCCACAATTCTGTCAGCTGCTCCAGCACGATTTGATTATAAGCCTTCCTGGCTGAATCAGTCATGTCATTTCCAGCCTGGTACAGCGTACTGCTGTTCACGCTGTAATAGATACCGGGTCGGATACCATACTTTTTGCATGATTTGATAAAATCGGCTACGATATCTCCTTTACCACCCCTCCATGGTGTTTGGCCCACATTATATTTGTTTGCCCTGGTTGGCCAGAGGGCGAATCCGGTCCCATGCTTGGCGACAAGGACGGCATATTTGGCACCGGCTGATTTTGCCGCCCTGATCCATTGGTCAGTATTTAATCTTGACGGATGGAACACACTTAACGCAGGCAGCGTCTCTTTTTTCCCATAATGATAGGTTTCCGGCGCAAAAATATCTATATCCAGGTGGATGATCACGCCAATCTTATCATTCGCCCAGGCAACCTGCTGCAAAGTGGGCAAAGTGGCGTTCCGGGATTGTGCCTGGAGCGTAATCTCCAGAGGGGAGAACAGAATAAAAAGAAGGATAAAACGAAATTTCATGATCATCGATTAAGCAGCGTTGAAATAAAATGCGTTGGGTACCTGGGTAAGTAAGCCGCCGGAATGACTCATTTTTAAGACCCGGTTTTGGCCTTCTCTTGCAAACCAGGGATTACAGGGGTGGCATACAGGCCAAAATCGCTGATGGCCGGGCACACGGGTGATTCCGTTATTCTCAGCCTTACTTTACTTGTAATGATGTAGTGCGGCAATCGTATCAACCGGAGATTGCCAATGCTGGTGGCCCGGACGATCTGCCGCCAGCTGTTATCTATCCAGGCATCCACTGCGAAGGATCCTACTCTTTGTCCAAGTTTGATGTCCTCCCGGATGCTGATGATGTTGAACCTTTTATCTCCTTTCAGGTTGAGCGTCAATTGGGGAGTTTTTATGCTGTCATCCGTAGCCCAATAGCTGTAGATATTGTGATCAAGCACATTTTTGGGACCATATTGCCTGTCATCGCTACCCCGTACGTTTGATGCCTGCAGCTTTGCGCCTTTTGCCAGGTTTGCCGCGAAGGTTTCCTTGACTAGTTTACCAAATCCGGCAAGGGATTTTACATCGTTTGATTTCAGCAGTCCTTGTTTATCAGGCGCAAGGCCCAAATCCAAATCGGCACCCCTGCCAACGCTCTTTAAATAAAGAGCAAATAATTGTTCGGGAGTCTTTACCTGGTCGTCCTGGGAAGCATGATAAAACCAGCCCGGACGAAGCGGTACATCACATTCCGCGGGCATCCAATATTTGCCTTTCCGGGTTCCGGCAGGTGAATTGCTGTAATTAATCTCCCCTACCCCGACTTTTGTTTTTCCGGCTAAGGGTTCCGGTGTAAAGGTCGCCCAGGACGTTTCCGCGGCTTCACCGTTCTCATTGCCGACCCAACGTATATCGGGACCGATATCACTGAAGATGACCGCGCGTGGCTGTAATTTTCTGACCATGGCCCAGGTCGAATCCCATCCGTAATAGCTGGTACGATCGATGATCCGTTTCTCCCTGGCGCCCCCGTAATACCCATCGCCGCCGTTCGCGCCGTCAAACCATGCAATAAAGGCCGGACCATAGCGGGTATATAATTCCCTGAGTTGTTGCCGGTATATTTTCAAATATTCCGGTTTACCATAATATGCGCTATGGCGGTCCCAGGGGGAACAGTAGATACCAAAGGCAATACCGGCCTCGTGGCATGCCAGCTCAAATGCCTTTACCATATCTCCTTTGCCATTTTTCCACGGACTCTTCGATATATTGTAATCCGTGGTTTTTGTAGGCCAGAGACAAAAGCCATCATGGTGTTTGCATACCAATATTAATCCTTTGACGCCGGCTGATTTAGCGGCATTCACAATTTGTAATGCATTAAAATCTGTAGGGTTAAATAATGCCGGGTTCACGTCCCCGTAACCCCATTCCTGATCGGTAAACGTGTTTAAATCAAAACTGACCATGCAGTACATTTCCATCTGATGCCATTTAACCTGGTTCTTCGACGGGACCGGGCCGTATGCCGCCGGGGCGGTTACCTGCGCATGAAGTGCGTTTACCGAAAAGATAAAAATAACGAGGACCACGAATTTGATCGATAAGTGTCTGGACATCATGTTTTATTAAAAGAGCTACCATCAAGAAGAGGATGAATGTGCCGGATAGCCTTCTTTCCGAACGGTCTCCAAAGATAACGAACCTTTTATTTTTTACCAGCCCGGGTTTTGCTTCAGATTCGGATTCAATGTCAGTTCCTGAGTAGGGATGGGATATAAATACATCTTATCATCCCATTTGCGTGCCGTCACGCTTGGATATACCCGGACATAATCTTTGGAATCCGTAACAATGGTGCTTACCTGGGTGGGTGGATATTCCGCCCTCACGGACGGCAAAAGCTTGATCCCCAATATGGTTTCGGGATTACTGATCAGATTACCGGCATGCCACCGGTGCAGGTCATCAAACCTGAAATCTTCAGAACCTAACTCCACCCTGCGTTCACGTCTGATCTCAAGGATCACGTTTTTTAACGGCCCAGTGACCAGTGGAAACTTCGCCGCCAGCCAGGGATCAACCGGAACATCCATCGCCATGTGCGGCATCCCTACCCGGTCCCTTAACAAATTAATGGACTGATCAAGATCATCCTGGGTAAAAGTGCCTTTGCCTTCATTGGCCAGTTCCGCCTTTGCTTCGGCATAAATGAGTAAGGTCTCCGCGTAGCGGAAAATAAAAAAGTCATAGGTGGACTGATTGGCATTCCACGCGGCGATGCTGGAGGATCGTCCCTTAATACACTGGTAACCGGTAGAGGTAACCGTTGTCCCTATTCTTGGAAGCTTGATGATATCCCCGCCCAAAAAATCAAAACCGCGGGTCGCAATCTGCTGGGAAAGCCTTGGATCCCGGTTGATGATCTCCTGATCCAGGGAATCGTCCCCCTTGTACAATGGGCTCATACCGGTGGGCAGGCCATCCGTGCATAAAAACGACCGGACAAAGTCTTTGCTATAACCGTCACTGGCTTCTCCCAATTGCCGGTCCACGTTATTGGTCAATACGATCGGAAGATACCGCATGCTCATGATGGCCTCAGGGTTGCCCTTTAACTCTTCCTGGATGAACAAATTATAATAATCCGTTTTAGGATGCCCCGTTGAATACAGATGGAACAATCCTGAATGCATGATTTGGCTGGCGGCATCCACAGCCGCCTGTAAAAACACATCCTCTTCACCCGTCCCCCAATATTTCCGGTAGGTTCCCTCCCATAGGCAAATCCGGGATTTCAGGGCGAGGGCATCGTACTTATTTAAACGGCCGTCGGCGGTGGTAACCGGGATATGGTCAACAGCGAAATTAAGGTCCTTCAATACAGAGTCCATCACCTGTTTATGCGGCATCCGGGCGCCATATAAAATACTTTTAGATGTATCGGTGATGTAGGTATTGATGTAGGGTACATCTCCATAGGTTTTCACCTTATCCCAGAAATCCATGGCCCGGAAAAAAAGCGTCTCGCCCACATAGATATTCTTAATGCTGTCCGTCACATCCGCCCTGGCATAATTGGCCAGAAAGAAGTTACAGCTCCGGATGAGACTGAAATCCCAACCGGTGTTGTCCGCGGAGCTGGGTATGGTATAGGTCCCTGCTAGAAATGGGTTCATCTCCCCCGGCGCCTTATCATCGGAGTTGTCATCAGCGTCGACAAAATTCTGGAAAGGCAGGTTTGAATAATACTGGTTGCAATACAACTGGAGATCAGTCTCATTTTTGAAAAAATTCTGCGGGCTGATATCGCTCAAGGGACTCCGGTTGAGAAAACTGTCCTTTTTGCAGGATGCAAAGGCCATCGTTATTAAAAAGACGGCATATATGATATAATTCTTTTTCATTTTATTAAGTTTTATAAGATCATTCAGATAGGTCGCTTTTTGTTATAGGGTAACCTGCAACCCAAAAGAGACCGCCTTATTAATAGGATAAGTGTTATAGCCTCCGTGAAAATTTATTATTTCAGGGTCAAATCCTTTAAACAAGGAGGTAATTGTGATGAGATTGGAACCAGTCACATAAATCCTCACCGTTTGCATCTTCCATTTGCTTAACAGACTTTGAGGCAGGCTATATCCCAGTGTCAGCTGCTTCACCCTTCCATAAGCGGCGCTTTGCAGATACTTTGTCTGCGATTGTTCATTCCCGCCGCCACCAAACCTTGGGCGGGCAAAATAGGCGTTTGTGTTTTCCGGGGTCCAGTAGTCCGTCGCGTATGCATAAGGAAGATTATACTCATTGTTCGCAAATGCATAAAATACATAACTCCCCGAAGGATCAAAGTCCGCTTTTAGTACCCCCTGAATGAATGCCGCAAAATCAAAATTCTTATAGCCTAGGTTCAGGCTAAGCCCGAACTTATATCGTGGCGTGCTGTTGCCGATCAATTTTTTATCTCCGTGACTGGCCAGCGTGTTGTCGCCAAAGTCGATCTTGCCATCGTGATTCAGGTCGGCGTATTTGATATCGCCTGCAACCCACTTATAACCCGCCAGCGCTGAATTGTCCACCTCCTGAGCGTCCTTATCGGTTTTATAGAACCCTTCGGTTTGGTAGCCCCAGATCTGTCCCAGTTTTTCACCGGGGTAATAGTCATCTAAACTTTTGGTAGGGTTACCCGTGTATTTGGTAATGGTGCTTGAATTATCCGATAAACCCAGCGTCGCGCTGTATCGTAGTTTATCATCGAGCAAATGATCATTCCACGTCACGCTAAATTCCCATCCTTTTGTGCGTAAATTGGCGGAATTCGTCGGTGGCGCTGATGTCCCGAGTACGGCCGGCAACTGCTGGCTGGCAATCACCATATCTTTTGTATCGGTAATAAAATAATCGAAACTGCCGCTCAGCCTTTGGTGCAGGAAAGCATAGTCGAGTCCTATGTTTCTTGTCTGGACCTTTTCCCAGGTAAAGGTGGAGCTGACCAGTCCTGGCGTTCTCACCGTTACCCCTGGCTGATCATTAAACAAATACCCCACCGTTCCTGTCGGCATGGTCGCTATATAGGGGTATTGGGCAGTGGCGGATATGGCATTGGGGGGCGTCAGCTGGTTGGGCAGTTGGCCATAGGAAGCCCTTATTTTCAGTTCATCGATGAAGTTTCTGGTGCTTTTCATAAAGGACTCTTCGGAAATGTTCCAACCGGCCGATACGGAAGGAGACAATGCGGATCTGTTATCCGCCTGAAAACGGGAAGTGCCGTCATATCTCCCGTTAATCTCCAGTAAATAGCGTTTATCGTAAATGTAGTTAAACCTGAAAAAAGCACCTGCCAGTGCCGATTCGGTTTCAATTCCTCCCACCGAAGGTTTAGGGTCATTGTTCACCCCTATGGCGGGGAGGGTTGGGTCTATCAGGTCTCTTGCAACAGAACTGCCCAATTGGTAATGCTGGTATTCCTGGTTATAACCCACGATTGCTTTGAAGTAGTTTTTGGTACCAAAGGTGTTTTCATAAGTCGCATAAGCGTTTAAAGCGGTATAATTATTATTCTGCCTGTTTTCGGAGACCTGTGAGGGATTGGTCCAGGGGAATACGTCCAGGAAAACACCATCCACGCCATATTCGTTAAAGGGGATCAGGTTTGCCTTGTCGAAATCCACATGGCTGTTCCAGGTATAATCAGAGGTGATGGTAAGATGTTCCACCGGTTTCAAGATGATTCTTCCTGTAGTCCAGAAATCATTTACATAATCGATGTCCCTGCCGGATTGCGTCAGGATGGCCACGGGGTTTGAATAACTTCCCTGCCCGGAAAAATGACCATCGGGATTATAAACGGGCATCAGCGGACGCAAGTCACCGGGTATCCAGGAGCCTCCCTGGTCGATATGCGTATAGGCCCCCTGGTTATTATCGGTATGGGTCATGGACATGCTCAGGTTTACCGTCAGCCATTTGGTAATGTCAGAGTTTATTTTCAGATTAGGTGTAATCCGTTCATACACCTGGTGGGCGACCTTTTCAAGGCCCTCCTGCCTGAAATAACCCAGACTCGCTGCATAGGTGGTCTTTCCTTCGCCACCGGACACCGATATATGATGCTCTTGTTGGGAGGCCCATCCCGGGTAGAGCACTTTTACCCAATCGGTATTCCCAACATACCTGTATTTTTTGGGATTGCCGGGATCGGGATAGGCGTTTGGCTGGTGCGCCGGGTCCGCCAGGTAGGCCGCTGCCATTGAAGAATCCAGCGGCGTGAGCGGGTCGCTGGAAGTAGATCCGCCTGTCGCGTTTCCCGTCCGCTGCGCGCTGTTAAATAATTTAATATAGCCTTCCGAATTGACATATTTTGGTAAATTGGTAGGCCTGGTAAAGCTATAGGATCCGGAATAACTGATCTGAGTCTTCCCTTTTGTACCTGATTTTGTGGTGATCAGGATCACGCCGTAGGCCGCCCTGCCGCCATAAATCGCCGCGGAGGCGGCATCCTTCAACACGGTGACGCTTGCCACGTCATTGGGATCGATAAGGTTCGGGTCCCGTTGCACACCATCGACCAGTATCAGCGGACTGGAACTGGCATTGGAACCTATGGTGCTAAGACCCCTGATGTTATAGGAGGCGCCCGTACCTGGCTGCCCGTTCTGTAAATTGACATTCAGGTTGGGTATTAATCCTTCCAACCCATCTCCCAGGTTGACCAGCGGACGGCTTTGCAGCTTATCCCCGCTCACCGAGGCTACCGCACCCGTCAGGTCCACCTTTTTCTGTGTTCCATAACCTACCACGACCACCTCATTTAACCCGGTGCTGGAAGAGGCCAGCGTAATATTGACCACTGTTTTTCCATTGACGGGAACTTCCTTTTTAACATAGCCGATGTAGGAGACTACCAGGGTGGCATTTTCCGGGGTCTCTATTTCATAGTGGCCTGAGGCATTCGTGACGGTTCCCTGGCTGGTACCTTTGATCTGTACGGACACTCCCACCAACGGCGCGCCGGTCGTATCGGTGATGAGCCCCGTCACTCTAATCGCTGCGGTTAAGGGTGCTTTTTGGATGTAAACATCCTGATGGCTTGCGACCGGCACAGGCTTCTCTGCCTTGGCCGGCAGGGGGCTGGTGGCCATACACAGCAGCAGGATGCCTGCCAGCACACACCTGGGCAGCATAGCTGCAGATTTGTACAGTTCCTTTTTCATAGAGGTGTTTTTTAAAAATGAACTTGTTTTCATTTCAACTTTTCATTCAAAACGTCAAACACAGATAAGCAGGGAAGGTATGAGAGGTGTTTACCACACAAGTCCTTTAAGCGGATAAGCCCTGGGGCTTTATTTTAGGGTTTATTTAAGAAGGGTAATGCAGCGTGGAGGGCATTTGTTAACATTTCGGAAATTCTTTCCATAAGTTCAACCCGTGTTGGCTGTTATCTGTATGCCGTTTTTGTGTTTTCTCCAGGCGACCCCTTTGCCGGTTCTTCATCGCTGTCTTTGACCCTTGCAAGGGCAGTGCTCCTATCAAGAGGTCCCTTTAGGCCCCCCGGAAAACTGTCCGCAATCGATGCCTGCGTTTTCTAAAAAGAAGGTTCTTCGTCCTTTAAGTAAGGTGAAAATGCCCACTACTGACAGGCGATCAAATGTCTTTAATGACCGTGATAAAAAAGCCTTTACTTCACAAAGCCCTCTTGATCCCTTTCCACCCTTTGTGACGAAGAACCAACTTCAGGAACTTCTATTTTCTATGCTGTTTTACATGTTTACCGGGTGAACTCACCACCCCGGATTCTGCTTGATCTTTGTATTGTTGTCAATTTCCCTTTGCGGGATTCCCCACAACAGGTATTTCTCCGTCCAGGTTGCCCCACCTTCATCTTTGAAGCCGATCACATCCACGAACTTATTGGTCTTGACATCATAATATTTATGGGTCCGCTGGATATCGAAGTAGGCCTTGTTCTCATAGCATAATTCATGGTAACGTTCTTTCCAGATGGCTACC
>DASULB010000233.1:0-9704 GCA_036278455.1 Chitinophagaceae bacterium
TTTCCGGGTCATGCCTTTCGAGTTGCTCTTTTTATCTTCCATATTTAAATAATTACTTTGGGGGCTATAAATAATAAAAATTATTAAGAAAATGATGCGATAACCTCCAAACATTTCACTCGTTATGATAAGTGCCGCAAAACCTGTGCGACGATCTCATCGGTAAGAAAAATATCTATAATTATAAATGTCGTTCCCCTGGTTGCTATAACAAAAAAATGCAGAATCACTCAACCAGTCATTTGCAAAATGATTTGAATACTTCAGATTGGATGTTACTTCAGACATACTTCATTCACTAAAAATACAGGCTATTACGACCATTAATCAGCGTACCAAAGGCCCCGAGAATGAAAGTCAGCCTTTACGAAAATAACTTAACGACCTAAATAAAAAAATCGAGGGGCTGGGTGAACGTTATATTGAGTAGAAAATAAAAGCCGACTTCTTAAACAAGTATGTAGAAAAATACCTCCCTGACAAAAGCCAAATCGGGGGTAATTTAATGAAGATCTCGAAAAGGTGTCAGACCTTGAAAAACATCTGGACCGGGTGATCTGATTTGCCTCGAAACGCCCGTCCCTATGGCATTCTGCAGATTATTCGACTACGCAGATCATTCAATTTTTATATTTCCGGATGGGATTTGCTATCACAAAATTCGGATACAGTTCGAACTTTGGGTCTATTTTGTCTTTGTATGTTGCTTATCTTCAACAAGTTATAACGAAAAATAAGACAGACATTCCGGAATTAGGACTGGATTTTGCCGCTTTTGAACTTTAGTAGCGAGGAGAGGATTCGAACCTCTGACCTTCGGGTTATGAGCCCGACGAGCTACCTCTGCTCTACCTCGCAATGTGTGCGCAAAGGTAATGGTTACTTTTATATCACCCAAATATCAAAGCAAAAAAAACCGCTACCTTTGCCAATTAAATCTAAATAAGCCCGTAATGACGCACCGAGCAGGATTTGTGAATATACTGGGAAAACCAAATGCGGGTAAAAGTACTTTGCTAAACGCGCTGTTGGGCGAAAAACTGGCAATTATCTCGCCAAAGGTACAGACCACCCGCCACAGAATTCTGGGCATCCTGACGCAGCCAGGCTACCAGATCGTTTTTTCGGATACACCGGGGATCATCGAGCCCGGCTACAAGCTGCACGAGAAAATGATGCGGAGTGTAAAGATGGCTGCTGAGGATGCGGATGTAGCCCTGTTGATCATCGATGCCACTGATAAACCGGAAGACAGCCTGGCCATTTTTTCTTCGCTGGGAATAAAGGCGCCGCGCGTGCTGGTCATCAATAAAATGGAGCTGGTGAGTGAGGAGGAACTGGCGCATATCCGGTCGGTGTTCGAAAAAGAAGCGTTGGCCGCGATAATCCCGGTCAGTGCCTTAAAACAGCTGCACCTGGATAAGTTGTTAGCAGAGATCATTCGGCTGTTACCCGAGAGCCCGGCTTATTACCCTGAAGACATGCTGACAGAGAAGCCCATGCGTTTCTTTATCGGCGAACTGATCCGCGAAAAGATCTATGCCCTGTACCATGAGGAAATACCCTACCACTCAACCGTCCTGGTCAATCAGTTTGAGGAGAAAACGACACTGACGAAAATAACCGCCGATATCATCGTACAGCGGGAAACACAAAAAGCCATCATCCTTGGCGAAAAGGGAAAAGCCATCAAACGGCTGGGCACCCTTTCCAGGGAAAGCATCGAGGCGTTTATCGACCGGAAAGTATTCCTGGAATTACACGTCAGGGTAAGGGATAAATGGCGGGATAAAGAAAACTTTCTCAGAGAATACGGCTACCACTAACAGAAAACGGGCCCTCACTTCTGATCAATTAACGCCACAATATAATCATTAGTAACGCATCAACAACCAAACATGCCAGGATTTACCATTGCCATAATAGGAAGGCCCAATGTTGGGAAATCAACTTTGTTCAACCGTCTTTTGGAACAACGCAAAGCCATCGTGGATGACGCGAGCGGGGTCACCAGGGATCGCCAGTACGGCGTCGCGGACTGGAACGGGAAAGTATTCAACGTCATCGACACAGGAGGGTTTGTCCCGCATTCCAACGACCTGTTTGAACGTGAGATCAGAAAACAGGTCCAGCTGGCGATGGAGGAAGCCGACCTGCTGATCTTCATGTGTGACGTAACCACGGGCATCACTAACCTGGACCAGGACATGGCCGTCCTGCTGCGCCGCGCCACCAAACCGGTTCTGGTCGCGGTCAACAAAGTGGATAACCACCAGCGTCTGCTGGATGCATCGGAATTTTACGGGCTGGGATTTGAGAAGCTGTTTTTTCTTTCCTCCATCACGGGAAGCGGTACGGGAGAATTGCTCGATGAGGTGACCAGCCACATTCTCGAGGCCACCAGTCACGAGCAAGAGGATGGCCTGCCGCACATCGCCATCATCGGTCAGCCAAATGTGGGCAAGTCATCCCTGCTTAACCTGCTGGTAGGCACCGAAAGAAATATCGTGTCGGATATTCCGGGAACTACGCGCGATACCATTCACACCCGGTATAAGCTTTTCGGCAAAGATTTTATCCTGCTGGATACGGCGGGCCTCAGAAAAAAAGCCAGGGTGCATGAAGACCTGGAATTCTATTCCGTCATCCGTGCCATCCGGGCGATGGATGAGGCCGATGTGTGCATGTTGCTGCTGGATGCCACAAAAGGCATTGCCCAGCAGGACCTCAATATCTTCAGCCTTGCCACCAAAAAGGGCAAAGGCATCGTCCTGCTCGTCAACAAATGGGATTTAATGGAAAAAGACACCCATACCACCAAAGCCTATGAGAAAACGCTGAAGGACAAACTGGCGCCTTTTAGCGACGTCCCCATTATATTTATTTCCGTCACCGAAAAAAAGCGCGTATTCAAAGCGATGGAGACCGCCCTGGATGTGTATGAGCACCGCAGCCAGAAGCTACCCACCTCCAAACTCAATGATATCATGCTCAAAGCGATCGAACGTAATCCGCCACCGATGGTCAGGGGCTATATGATCCGCATCAAATATGTGGCGCAGTTGCCTACGCCGGTACCTTCTTTTGCTTTCTTCTGTAACCACCCCGATGACATTAAACCACCTTATAAGGGTTATCTGGAAAACCAGCTTCGAAGCCATTTTAACTTTAGCGGCATCCCTCTCAGGCTGTTTTTCAGAAAAAAGTAATCTTCGGTTTACCCCCTTATCCCTTGAAGATTGTAACTTTACCACCATTTTTTAATTCCAAAATCCAAATAAATGATGAAAAAAGTATTGATGATGGCCGCCGTAACCGGCGTGATGGCACTGGCCGCCTGCAACGGCAGCTCATCTTCCAACACGTCTGCCAACGCCGCAGAGGCCATGGATTCCATGGTTGATCAGGCTACCTCAGCAGTAAGCAATTCAGCGGATTCGATCGCACAGGGTGTTCAGAACGCGTCCGATAGCGCACAAAAAGCCATTGATTCCGCCGTGGACAGTCACCGGTAAACTCAGCTTGATCAACATTATTTTTGCAGTATGGGCAAAGCCCCGCTCCGGCGGGGCTTTTTTTCTTCGGCCGGCCCGGCCATATGCTCTGCATGTGGATCTTTAACGAAGAAAGGATCAATTTCCCAATACTTCGAGGGCCTTTTTAACCACCCTGTCCCCGGTATTCATGACCATGTAATAGCCCTTGAGCTGCCAGATCTCCCGGGCAATGAACGCCTTAATGCGGATGGCCGCGTGCTTTTCATCGGCGGGTGTTAAATGCTTCACCGCGATGATGCCCTTTTTCAATGCGAATGCGTGAAAAGCCTTTAATATGGCGGGGGAGATCCGGTAATCCTTTGCAAATTCGCCGGGCGTTTTGTAGGCCGTGAATTCTTCTTTGTGCGTGCTGTAATAGGCATATGCGAAGTCAAAAAGCACATTGCCACCATAAAAAGAGGTCATCACGCTGTCCAGACCGGTTGTATCAATGGGGACGAAGATGTCGGGCATGATGCCGCCGCCACCATATACGCGCCGGTGTTTTATCTTGGTATAATAGCGGGTGGTATCGGAAAAATGGATGCTGTCGGCATGGGAGAGCTCCCCATGGGCATAACGTTCCAACAGGTCGTTGTAATAAGCCTCCGTTCCATTCTTATAAGGGCGCTGTATGCATCTCCCCGATGGAATGTAATAGCGGGCAACGGTGAGCCTGAGCGCCCCCCCGTCTGTCAGGTTGTATTGTTCCTGCACCAATCCCTTCCCGAAAGTACGCCGCCCAATGATCGCTCCGCGGTCCCAGTCCTGGACGGCGCCCGCAAGGATTTCACTGGCCGATGCGGAACCACCGTTCACCAGGATCGCAACCGGTCCCTTTTCAAACACGCCGGGCTTATTACAGGTATAGTTCGTCCGGGGATAATGCCTCCCCTGAGTATAAACGATCAGTTTATTGCCACTCAGCAATTCATCGGCGATATTTACCGCCGCATCCAGATAACCACCCGAATTCTGGCGCAGGTCAATAATGAGCTTTTTCAGGCTGTCCTTCTGCAAATCCAGCATGGACTGCATGAACTCCCCGTATGTATTAGCGGCGAAACGGTTGATGCGGATATAACCGACGTCCGGCGTGATCATATAGGCGGCATCGACGCTGGGCAGCGGGATCACCCCTCTTTTGATGGTAAAAGGGATCTCTGTAAGTCCCCGGCGTACTGAAACGGTCACCTCGCTTCCTTTCGGGCCCCTGAGCAATGATTTGATCCGATCGGTTGTGATATGCACTCCGGCCACCACCGAATCGTTCACCTTGATAATTTTATCCCCCGTTTGCAGTCCGGCAGCCTCGGAAGGTCCTCCCGGGATCACACCAATCACATTGATCGTATCCCTTAGCAACGCAAACTCCACCCCTACTCCCTGAAAGCTCCCCTCCAGATCGTTGTTGACATCTGCAAGCTGGGAAGCGGGAATATAAACTGAATGGGGATCGAGATGAGAAAGCATCCCCTGGATAGCTTCTTTTTTCAGGGTTTTCGGATCTATACTATCCACATACTTGAGTCTGGCAAAATTTAAGATCTCCTCCAGGGCACCGGGCTGGCCCGAACTAAGAAAATAGGTATGCTTGTACCCCTGCTTATCACGCAGCTTAAATCCAAGAAACATGCCCAGGGCAAGCGTGATGGCAAACAATAACGGGAGAAAAACTTTCAGCTTTTTTTGTGGCTCACTCATGAAAAAATCATTGGGATGCGATACTCAATAAAATGGTTACCCTACAGGCGCCTTGTCAGCGATTTAATGTTCAAAAATGCTATTTGCCTTACCTTTACCAGCGAAATGGGCAAAAGTAACATAAATCATCCTGTTCTGCCTGAAAATGCTTATCCTGCTAAACTAGTTTTTACCCATGAAGCCACCGTTGGTACTCATTGCGGATAGCGGATCCACCAAGACAGCCTGGTGTCTTTTATCCGCCAAAAGCAAAAAACGCATCCATACCCAGGGCATCAGCCCTTATTTCCTCTCTGCAGAGCAGATCACGGAGGTGCTGAAAAAAGAACTGTTGCCGTCTATGCCCGCCGGCCGGGGCGATATTGCAGAGGTCCATTTTTATGGCACCGGCCTGGCCGACCCGCAAAACGCCCGGCTGCTAAAAAAAATTCTCAATGGCCTGTTCCCGGGAAGCAGTGTTCATGTAACCCATGATCTGATGGGCGCCGCCAGGGCGCTCTGCGGCCACGCAGGAGGGATCGCCTGCATCCTGGGCACAGGTTCCGGTGCCTGCTATTTCAATGGCAAAAAGATCACAAAAAGCAGTCCCGGCCTGGGCTTTATCCTCGGCGACGAGGGCAGCGGCGCTTTGCTGGGTAAAAAAGTTCTCCAGTATTACCTCTATCATACCTTTGATGAGACGCTTTACGCGCTTTTTGAACAAAAATATCATACGGGAAGGGATGCGATCCTGGAACAAGTGTATAAAAAGCCTTATCCCAACCGCTACCTGGCATCATATTCTTATTTTTTGTCCGAAAACAGGGGACATTTCATGGTGGAGAACATCCTTGAAGACGGATTAAACGAATTCTTTTCCATGCATGTCGTCTCCTATACCGAAAGCCGGAATCATCCGGTGCATTTTACCGGCGGGGCGGCCTGGGCCTACAGGGATATCATCCGGGCGCTTTGCGGCTCCTATCAGCTGACACCAGGCAACATCATTAAAGCGCCGATAGACGGACTTATCCGCTATCACACCGAGGAGCTGGAAGGTCGGTAGCCTCCGAAAGATTTCAGCTGTTCCCTCAAACCTTTTTTTATCTTTGTGCACTGAACACAACTCTTATACTGGTCAGAACATGTTTAAAAAGATAACCGAACTGCCATCACCATACCGCCACCTGGAAAAGATGAGCATCGCTGATACCCTTCTTCACATCAATGAGGAAGACAACAAAGTCCCCGATGCAGTGAAACAGGCCATTCCGCAGATAGAAAAGCTGGTGGCCGCCATCGTGGACAAAATGCTGGCCGGGGGCCGTTTGTTTTACATCGGCTCGGGCACCAGCGGCAGGCTGGGCATCGTGGACGCTTCCGAATGCCCCCCTACCTTTGGTGTTTCTCCTGATCTGGTGATCGGTATCATCTCCGGCGGAGACGAGGCCATCCGCAAATCGGTTGAATTTGCCGAGGACAGCAGTGAACAGGGCTGGAAAGACCTGCAGGAGTATGGCGTCAGTGACAAGGATGTCGTGGTGGGCATCGCAGCCAGCGGCACGACCCCTTATGTGGCCGGCGCTTTGGCGACATGCCGCCAGCATGATATCATTACCGGCTGCATCACCTGCAATCCCGGCGCCCCCGTCACGGAGCATGCCGACTACCCCATTGCCGTCGTGGTGGGGCCGGAATTCATCACCGGCAGTACACGGATGAAGAGCGGGACGGCGCAGAAACTGGTACTCAATATGATTTCCACCACCGTCATGATCCAACTTGGCCGTGTGGAAGACAATAAGATGGTGAACATGCAACTGAGCAACGAAAAGCTCGTTGACCGCGGGGTACGCATGGTAATGGAGAAAACCGGTATGGAAGACTACAGCGAGGTCAAATCCCTTTTACTCCAATATGGCAGCGTCAAAAAAGTGATTGACGAAATAGCCAAAAGGGATCAGGACAAAAAGGTAGGGGCCAAAGGATAGACATCAAAAGCTGAGCGAAACGCGGGCCATATATTCCTGAATATCCCCACCTCCCTCAATACCCGGCACCCTGGATCCGGTCGCTCCCGGCGAAGGCCACTTATCGTATACACCGGCGTTTTTATCGTCCGGCGCTCTCTGAGATCATGCCGCCGGAGCCGATGGCTGCAACAATTCCCTTTCGTCTCTCAGGCGGAATACAAACTTTCCCCGGCAAAACACTGCCGGTACCGTGAGAAGCCCCGCTGACAGCAGCACCGGCCGGCAACAATATTCAGGAAAACAGAACGGACGTCCTCCAATTCCGTTCATCCATCAATTTTTTATTTTTCGTGTTATTTGATGGTATAATTGCCCATTTTTTTTAACTTGCAACAGGGAAAAAGAGGAGGTGATCATGCATGATATCGAACCCTATTATAACTGGCGTCATCTATACACATCCGAGGAGGATGAGCAGTCCCCATTTTATGGGCGGCAGTATAATGAGTTTGCTTATACCAATACCATCTATAATTATTTCATCCACCCACAATGGGATTATTTTGGATCGGATAATCTCTACATCAAAATCCTTTACGCCGATTATCAATTCTCTTTTGCCATCATTGAAATGATCGGGGAATGGAATGACTGTATCGAAAATGATATCATGACCCTGAAGCGCGAGGTGATCGACTGTCTGATCTCCAAAGGGATCCATAAATTCATCCTCATCACCGAAAACATCCTGAACTTCCATAGCTCGGACGATTGCTATTATGAAGAATGGTGGGAGGACATCCGGGATGAAGGCGGCTGGATCGTAGCCCTGAACATGCCGGAACACTCCGCTCTGGAATTCCACAACGCGCACCTGGATCATTATGTCCATCTCATGGAGAACAGCGGCTGGCGCACCCTGCAACCCCTGCATTTATACGATCACATCGACAACCGGATTATCAAGGTATTAGAGTAAATTATTCCAGGGCCCGGCCCTGCTCCCTTACCCCGGAATTTCCTAAAACAAACCCATATGTTCCCGCTATTTCCCCGACGGCCCTGTCCGCATTCTCATCATCACAGCCTGCTCAGCCATCCTCAAGCAGCCGCCTCATGCATTTTTCCCATGGGTGACCGCCCCGGTACGCCGTGGGGAATTATTGGAACCGCACTTTGAATAGTGGTCATTGTAGCGTAAATTTGCGGGGCATTAGATCTTTCACAATCAAACAGTTCAATTTTTATATATGAAGTGGGGACATTACTTTACTTCCGCTATCGGTAAAAAGCTCGTCATGGCGTTTACCGGTATATTCCTGGTCCTTTTTTTAATCGTACACTGTTCAGCAAATGCATGCATTTTTGTACCTGACCATGGGGCTACCTTCAATAAAGTAGCTCATTTTCTGGGGACAAACTGGATATTGCATGTACTTGAAGTCGGATTATTTGTGGGCTTTATTCTCCACATTGTACAGGGAATCGCGGTCACCATTCAAAACCGCACCAAGCGCCCGGTTAAATATGCCGTTAACAGGCGCAACCAGAACAGCACGTGGTATTCCAGGTCCATGGGCCTGCTGGGCGTCCTGATTCTGATCTTTCTGATCATCCATCTGGGGCAATTCTGGGTGCATACCCGCTTTGCCGGCATTTTCGGCGGCGTGGGGGAAGTAACCTACGGGAACAAGCCGGTAGATGACCTGTTCGCCAGGATGAAGGATGTCTTCAGCCATGGCTGGGTGGTCATCATCTATCTGATCGCGCTGATCGCGCTCGGATGGCACCTGGCTCACGGCTTTCAAAGCGCCTTCCGCACGCTGGGCATGACCTCTTCGAAATACATCCCCATTATCCGGGGGATCGGTTTCGCATACGCCATCATCGTGCCGGTCATCTTTGCTCTGATGCCTGTACTGATGTATTTTGGCGTGGTAAGCTGACCTCACGCAGGGCACCATCTTTTTTGAAAAATTTTATCCGGACAATATATACCCATGGAACTAAATGCAAAATCCCCTTCCGGCCCATTGGAAGATAAATGGACCCATTACAAAAGTACCTGCCGCCTGGTTAACCCCAGCAACAAGCGAAATCTCGAAGTGATCGTCATCGGCACGGGCCTTGCCGGTGCCTCCGCGTCCGCATCCCTGGCCGAACTCGGTTACCAGGTCAAGACCTTTTGCTTTCAGGACAGTGCGCGGCGTGCACACAGCATCGCCGCCCAGGGGGGGATCAATGCCGCCAAGAATTATCAGAACGACGGGGATTCCGTATTTCGTTTGTTCTATGATACCATCAAAGGCGGTGATTACCGCTCGCGCGAATCGAACACCTACCGGCTGGCCGAGGTAAGCGGGAACATCATTGACCAGTGCGTGGCCCAAGGAGTACCCTTTGCACGGGAATACGGCGGGTTGCTTGCCAACCGCTCCTTTGGCGGGGTACAGGTTCAACGCACCTTTTACGCTGCGGGGCAGACCGGGCAGCAATTGCTCCTGGGCGCCTA
>DASULB010000234.1:0-12612 GCA_036278455.1 Chitinophagaceae bacterium
AGACCTTCCAGCAGGATCATACCCTGACTTATAGCAGGGATTTTTCCAGTGGGCATCACATTACGGCGATGATTGGCTTCAGTACCTTATACCATTATACCGAAGGCATCAATGGAAACAGAACAGATACCTCCCTCAACATTCCTGACAATCCCAATTTCTGGTATTTGAACGTAGCCCAGCAATCCAATCCCGGCACTTATGGGGGGAACGCGGCGGAGGACGCCTCCACTTCCTTTATGGGGCGTATTAATTATACCTACAAAGGGAAATACCTCTTGAATGTCACTTATCGCAGGGACGGTACTTCCAAGTTTTCTCCTGAGCACCAATGGGGTAACTTTGGAAGCGTAGGCGCCGGATGGGTGATGTCCGATGAAGACTTCATGCGCGATATCTCCTGGCTTAATTTCTTAAAGTTAAAGGCCTCCTGGGGAACCGTGGGTAACGGACTGAATATCGGGAACTATTTATCCTATCCCGCCCTTAACAACTCCAATGTGGGCATTTTTGGCGAGAACATCTATCCTTCAGTGGTGCCCGCTTATATACCGGATCCCAACCTGCATTGGGAGACCGTGGAAGGAAGGGACGCGGGACTGGAAGCCCAATTGTTCAACAACCGGCTGAACCTCAGCATCGATTTCTACGACCGCAAAACCCATGACATTCTTACTACCATCACCCTGCCCGGTGCCTCGGGAAATACCAACTACTTTACCAACCTGGGTACGATTGATAACAAGGGAATCGAGATCACGGCCGGATGGAATGGTAAGCTGGGTCCTAATTTTACCTACGCCATTAATGGCAATTTCAGCACGAATAAAAACGAGGTGGTGTCCATCGGTGATAACATCAATTTCCAGATCGTGGGCAACAGCGGGGCCAACTTAACCCGCTCGGGGGAGTCCATTGGTTACTTTTACGGGTATCAGCAGACTGGCATTTATCAGACGACCGCCCAACTGGATAAATCACCCCACATGAGCGCTGCAGCACCCGGTGATATTGCTTTTAAGGATGTGAACGGTGACGGGAAAATTGATCAGAACGACCGCACTTATTTGGGCTCTCCTTTCCCAAAATATAATTTCGGGGGCTCTGTTTCACTGGGCTATAAGAACTTTGATTTCGAAGTAGATGCCCAGGGGGTCGCCGGGAACAAAATATACGTCCAGCGCCGTACCGCCACCTTTGCCACCCTGAATTATGAGGCCAATCGCCTGAACGCCTGGACCGGGGCTGGGACCACAAATGTGGAGCCGATCATGGACAACACCCGGTCAATTAATTATCTTTTTTCCAACTATTGGCTGGAACCGGGTGATTACTTAAGGCTCCGAATGGTGCAATTGGGATATACCTTCAACACCCATATTCTGAAGGGCAGCGGCACCCAATCCCTGCGTGTGTATCTCAGCGGGCAGAACCTGGTTACCCTGACCCGTGCAACGGGTTATAGTCCGGAAGTTCCGATCAGCAACCCGGTAAGCGCAGGTGCCGACAATGGGGTTTATCCTTTACCCGCCATTTATTCTTTCGGGGTAAACCTTACTTTTTAATTCACCATAAAAATGAATGATATGAACTGCTCATATAAAACCGGAATAAAACTGGGAACGTTACTTGTTGTCATCATCGCGATGGTGACCACCCAGGGTTGTAAGAAAGGTTTCCTTGACAGAAAACCCCTCGGTCAATATACCACCGATAATTATCCCTATCCCACCGGTGGCGGACCTTACGATCAGTATGTTTACGCTGTCTATTCCACACTGCGGACCTATAACTGCACGGGTTTCGGATTTGTCGGTGCAGTCAGTATCCGCAGTGACGATGCGGATAAAGGCAGTACGCCCGCCGATGCCCCTGCGCAGTTAGAGATGGATAACTTTCCTGTGACACCAACCAATGGGCTGGTGGATAACCTTTGGGATGGTTATTATGACGCCATTACCAAGTGTAACATTGTATTGCATCAGGTCGGCATAGACAGCACCAATACGCCTGAAAGCACCAAAATACTGGCAGAAGCGCAAGCACGTTTCATTCGCGGATACGCCTATTTCATGCTGGTGAGGTTGTTCGGCAGCGTCCCGTTAGTGGATACGGTGCTGGCAAATGTCAGTTCGTCCAATATCCCGCAATCGCCTGCTTCGGCAATTTACAGTTTTATTGAGCAGGACCTTCAATTTGCTGCAGCTAACCTGCCCCCCAGTTGGTCTTCCCAATTCATTGGCAGTGTTACCAGCGGGTCGGCCAGCGGCATGCTGGCAAAGGTATACCTGTATGAAAAGAAATGGCAGCTGGCCATGGCCTCCGCGGATGCCGTGATCAACTCGGGTCTATATGACCTGAAGACCCCTTATGATAAAATTTTCACAGAGGCGGGGGAGAACTGCAGCGGATCCGTATTCGAGATCCAGGCCTATGCCGATGCCAACCATAAGACCGATAGTTATGGCTGCCAGTATGCCACTTTCCAGGGTGTCCGCGGTGCGGGCGTCTTCAACCTGGGATGGGGGTTTAATGGCCCCTCCCAGCAATTGGTGGATGCCTATGAAAAGGGGGATCCCCGCGAGGCCAGCACCATCCTTTTCTGTCCAAGCCCGCAACCCACAAGATATGGAGAAGTATTTCCCGCGGAACCCAATCCCCGGTACAACATGAAAGAATATACCGATCCGGCATGGCGGCAGAAAGTGGGAAGCCAGGCAGGCTATTGGATGAATGTAAGGATATTAAGGTACTCCGATGTGCTGCTCATGTATGCCGAAGCGGCCAATGAACTGGGACAGACAGATGAAGCCCTTGCGAAACTGGAAATGGTACGGGCACGGGCGCGCAACGGCAATCCCGACGTACTGCCGGAGATAACGGAGCGCGATCAAACCAAATTACGCCAACTTATTCACCATGAACGCCGGATTGAACTGGCCATGGAGAGCGACAGGTTCTTCGATATTGTCCGTTGGGGAATTTCCGACAGCGTGATGCATGCCGCTGGGAAAGGCAATTTCAATGGCTCCAGGGATGACCTGCTGCCCATACCACAGACGGAGATCGATATCTCCAATGGCGTTCTTAAACAAAACCCGGGTTATTAAGACCGGCATTCATGAATAACTAAAACTTTAAGATTATGTACACTTCATATAAATATAGGGGCTGGTTGTTATCCGTTGCCATCACCGGCGTTGTTCTCCTTTCATCTTGTTCCAAGGATAACCCCAATAACCTGCCCTCCGTATCCCCGGCAGATTTTGCCGGAAAGATACAAGGCTTCGACAGCTCCGAACAGGTAGCATCCGATCACCTGGTCGCCTATTGGAGCTTTGACGGTACCAAGGATGAGATATTGTCGGGAACGGCGCCCACCTCCTCTGTCAATGACACCTATATTGACAAGGGAGTAAGGGGGAAAGCTTTGGCCCTCGACAGCGGTTATGTATATTATGCAAAACAGATCCCGGCGCTCGGCGCATCCCTGCACAGCTTTACCATTCTGGCATGGATACAAATACTGAACAACGGTTCGACGCCAACTCAATTGTTTCAGCTGGCCAGGCCCGGTAATGAAACCGGCGATATTAATTTTCTGCTCAGCACCGATGCTTATCCCTCCTCCAACACTGATACGCTGATCGTCAATTCAAACTATTTTGACGGTAAAGGAACGCAGAATAATCTCAATGCCAACTGGAACCCCGACGGACCCAACACCTTCAGAACGCCGAAAATAGGCGCGGACACCTGGACACAGGTGGGGATAACCTATGATTCCTCTTCCAATACCATACAGATATGGGGTGATGGCCAAAGAATCGGCACCACCAGTTATCAAAACCGGGGAACAAATTACTATAGCCCTACTGTACCCAACGAGGTCATTATTGGCGGGTGGTATAACAATATTCCCGGAAGTATGATCACTCCAAGTCCATCTAAAAAAGACATGGTGGGAAGCGTAGATGAGATCAGAATATACAATGAGGCACTCGGAGCCGCGGATATCCTCGCTTTATATGAATTGGGAGAAGCAGGGCAATGATTACACCAATTCCAACATGCTGATGCATAAATTCGCTAGCCTTATATCAGATCTGGCACACGGGTCATTTGCGCCATTGAATGCTCCGGCAAGCCCTGATATCACAAGGACGCTGATGGCTGGCTTTTCCATAAAACATCCATGCAGCAAGCGTCACCGGACAGCAGTTCTGCAACAGTCTGTTTAACAACAGGCCAGGAGAAAATGATTTTCAAAAATCATGTCGGCAGATCCCGAACTTGCCTGCTCCGCCGGCAGATACAAGTCCAAAACAAAATAAATCCGGGCAAAAAGGAGGCGGTATTTCAGCTGCCGGCTTTTGCCCGCGACCGGAAAAATATGTATTTGAACACTCAAAGCCAGGACAACCATGAAGAATCCACCTCAACTCATGAATAAGGATTTTCCAAAAGGCTGGACAAATTACTATAGAAGGGATGACTGGTGCGCGACTGCATACTTTTACCTGGATAGCCCGACGGACGACCTGCCGGCGATTGCGTCGGTGAAAGACAGCATAAAAAACCTGTAGCCTTCTTTCAACGTGTGAATTGAATATAAACCTACCGGGCTCAAACTATTGAAGATAAAAAAGTGAAAATAATCAGCAAATACATACTCCTGCTGGGCGGTGTTTTATCTTTGGCGGAGACCTGCGACGTACCTGCCGGCAGCCAGCGGTCTTTTAAGGAAACGTCCGGATACGCCAGGGGTATTGACCACCGGGTAGATTCCCTTCTTGCTAAAATGAGCCTGGAGGAAAAGGTAGGGCAGCTGAGCCTTTTTGGGTCCGATAAAAAGAACCTGAAGGAACTGATAAAAAAAGGTCTGATCGGCGGCACCAACGGGATGCTGCCAGGCAGAGAGAATGTGAGTGGTTATTTGAAACAGTTACAAGAGCTCGCCCTGCAATCACGGTTAAAGATCCCGCTTTTCTTTATGGGAGATGTGATCCATGGTTACCGGACCACGTTCCCCGTACCCATAGCGGAAGCCTGCGCCTGGGATCCTGCCCTGGTGCGTGAGACCGATAGTATTGCCGCGATGGAGGCCACCTCGGACGGCATGAACTGGACCTTTGCGCCGATGGTGGATATCGCACGGGATCCTCGCTGGGGAAGAGTCATGGAAGGTGCCGGGGAAGATCCTTTCCTGGGCGCCAGGTTAGCGGCAGCAGCTGTACACGGCTTTCAGGGCAATGACCTAAGTGATCCCCACAGGATGCTGGCGACCGCCAAACATTTCGCGGCTTATGGCGCAGTGGAAGGTGGACGAGATTACAATACGGTGGATATGTCGGGACGGCGGCTCCGCCAGATCTACCTGCCTCCTTTCCAGGCGGCCATCGACGCGGGTGTCGGATCCATCATGCCCGCTTTCATCTCTTTGAACGGTATTCCGGCCTCTGAAAACAGGCATTTGCTTACCACGATCCTCAGAAATGATTGTGGTTTTAAAGGCCTGGTCGTATCCGATTATGACGCGGTACCCGAATTGCTGGAACACGGTGTGGCACCGGATACTACCTCGACCGTTGCGGAGGCTATCGGTGCCGGCATGAACATGGATCTGCACAGTGGGGCCTACCTGGCAAACCTTCCTGCATTAATCAGGAAAGGCCGCGTGAGTGAGGCAACACTCAATGCCGCTGTCAGCCATGTACTGGCATTAAAATTCAGGCTGGGGTTGTTTAAGAACCCCTTTAAGGGCGCGACGCACGGGCCCCTGTATGAAGATACCCTGCTTAAAAAGCATCGTTCCTTCGCGCTTAAGGCCGCCGAAAGATCCATTGTACTGCTAAAAAACGAAGGGCATCTCCTGCCACTTTCCAGAAAGACCAAAACGCTTGCCGTCATTGGCCCCCTGGCCAAAGACCGGCAAAATCTCCTGGGGCCTGTGCATGCGGTGGGGAGATGGCAGGATGCCATCAGTGCATTTCAGAGCATCACCGAAGCCGTATCGCCGGATACAAAGATATTGTATGCCAGAGGTACCGGCATTGCGGATAGCTCAATCGCCGGGTTTGCCGGGGCGCTATCCGTTGCCCGCCAGGCGGATGTCGTGATCATGGTGATGGGGGAGAGCGCCGGCATGAGCGGAGAGGGCGACAGCCGCTCGGTACTCGGTTTACCGGGTAACCAGCTTGACCTGGTAAAGGCCGTCATAAAAGCCGGGAAGCCGGTAGTGGTGGTCCTCATGAATGGACGGCCATTAACCATCGACTGGCTGGACCAACATGTTCCGGGTATTCTGGAAACCTGGTTCCTGGGGACGGAAGCGGGGCCTGCGATCGCGAATGTTCTTTTTGGCGATTACAACCCTTCGGGAAAGCTGCCGATCTCCTTTCCCCGCAATACCGGGCAGATCCCGGTCTATTATAACCATCTGAATACGGGCCGTCCGCTTAAAGCGGGGAACAAATATACTTCCCGCTATATTGACATTCCCAATACTCCGCTGTATCCTTTCGGGTACGGGTTGAGTTATACCGCCTTTACCTTTAGTGACCCACAACTCAGCACGCAGGTACTGGGTTGGAATGATACCTTAAACATCTCCGTAAAATTGACCAATACCGGTGAGTGGAGCGGTACGGAAGTAGCGCAGTTGTATATCCGGGACCTTGTGGCCAGTATCAGCCGGCCGGTTAAAGAATTAAAGGGTTTCCGGAGGATCCATCTCGCACCAGGGCAAACCACTACAGTAAGCTTTACATTATGCCGCAATGATCTACGTTTTTACGGAAAGGATATGCGTTATCTGGCCGAACCCGGCGATTTTGAAGTCTTCGTCGGAGGAAGTTCGGCGGTAGTAAACCACGCACGTTTCACCTTAAAAAAACCGGGTGGGTAAACCAGCCGGGACTTAAAATCCACTTACACATGCATAGCGTCACGCATAAAATCACTACTAAGTTCCTGTTGCCAGGTTTGCTGATGGTACTTGCTTTCATGGATTCCACTGCGCAAAGCACCCGGATGGACACCTATTGCAACCCCATCAACATCGATTACACTTACATGATCTATAATGCCAACAATGACATCTCCTACCGTTCCGGTGCTGATCCGGCCGTGGTAAGGTTCAAAGGAGCCTATTACATGTTTGTTACCCGGTCCATGGGCTATTGGTACTCCACGGATTTGAATAACTGGATCTTTATTCATCCCGAGAAATGGTATTTCCAGGGATCCAACGCCCCCGCCGCCAGCAATTACCGCGATTCCGTATTGTATGTTGCGGGTGATCCCTCCGGTTCCATGAGCATTCTTTACTCGGACGATCCACGCAGAGGCGACTGGAAAGCCGTGCCCTCCATCATCAACGGTCTGCAGGACCCTGATCTTTTTATAGATGACAACGGGAAAGCCTATATGTTCTGGGGATCCTCCAATAAATTTCCCATCCGGGCAAAAACGCTTGACAGGCAACTCCGTTTCCGGCCTTCCAAAAAAACCGATACCCTTTTTAACCTCGACGGAGCAAAACACGGATGGGAACGCTTTGGGGAAAACAATTCCGATACCACCCAGCGCGGTTATATTGAAGGTGCGTGGCTCACCAAACACGATCATCAATATTATCTGCAGTATGCAGCGCCCGGAACGGAATTTAATGTTTACGGAGATGGTGTTTATATCAGTGACAGCCCGCTAGGACCCTATCATTATGCACCGAACAACCCGGTTTCCTTTAAGCCAGGAGGGTTTATCAATGGCGCAGGACATGGCAGTACCGTCAAAGGACCCGATGGCCACTACTGGCATTTTACCACCATGGCGGTAGGGGTAAACATCGGATGGGAGAGACGCATCGGGATGTTCCCTACTTATTTTGACAAAGATGGCCTGATGTATTGCAATACCGCCTTTGGGGATTATCCCCATTTTTCACCGGCCGTAGCAGGCAAGATGGGCCGGTTCGCCGGATGGATGTTGCTCTCTTATAAAAAGCCTGTAAAGGCATCCTCTGCTATAACAGGCCATGGACCGGAGAACATGGTGGATGAAAACATAAAATCCTTCTGGGTAGCCTCGAAAAAAGATGGACATCCATGGATAGAGATCGACTTGCAACGGCCCGGGAAGGTATTTGCCATTCAGGTAGACTACAACGATTATCATTCCGGTCTTTATGGAAAGGTACCCGGTCTTTATTTCCGCTACATCATTGACGGGTCCCTGGATGGAAAGGCCTGGCATACGCTCGTAGACAGGCAGCACAGCTTTAAGGATGTGCCAAACGATTATGCGCAACTGGGTGACCCAATAACGGTAAGGTATGTACGTTATAAAAACATCCATGTTCCCACATCCCATCTGTCCATTTCAGGCATCAGGGTCTTTGGACTGGGACAAGGACTTCCACCAAAAAAAGTAAAGAATTTCTCGATAAGCCGTCATCAGGACCGCCGGGATGCGCTGCTTAGATGGAGCCGGCAGGATTGCCAGGGTTATAACATCCGCTGGGGGATTGCCCCTGACAAGTTATACAGCTCCTGGATGGTGTATGGAAAAGACACTTTGGAACTGAGGTGTTTAAATACAGATCAACCCTATTATTTTTCAATCACATCATTTAACGAGAACGGGATATCCGACAGTACTGCTGTCATTAAAGTAAAATAAGGATCATATGACTATTCAAAACAAGATCAGCAGCGCCGTGATGGCTGCCATGGTTGTTTGCACGCTTTTTATTTGCTGCCATTCTGATTCCTCCGGGAAACAAACTGCCGGTAATGTGCAGGCGCCGGATACCCTGAGCGACCAGGTCCTGCTGGATACAGTGCAGCACGCCACCTTTCGTTATTTCTGGAAGGGTGCCGAGCCTCAAAGCGGGATGGCGCCTGAACGCATCAATACAAATGGTGTTTATCCGCAACATGATGCCGATGTGGTAACCGCCGGTGGCAGCGGCTTTGGCGTCATGGCCCTTTTAGTGGGGATCAAGCGTGGCTTTATCACGCGTGAACAGGGATTGAAACGCCTGGAAAAAATAACGCGATTCCTGGAAAAGGCGGATCGTTTTCATGGGGCATGGCCACACTGGATGTACGGTCCTACGGGTAAAGTAAAGCCTTTCAGCAAAAAAGATGATGGGGGAGATCTGGTGGAAACATCCTTTCTCATCCAGGGTTTATTGTGTGCACGGCAATATTTCAAAAATGGTAATCAGGCGGAACAGGCTTTGGCTGCACGAATTGACAGCCTGTGGAGAGGAGTGGACTGGAACTGGTACCGCCATGGACAAAATGTCCTGTATTGGCACTGGAGCCCTGATTACGACTGGCAGATGAATTTCCCCATTCACGGATACAATGAATGCCTGATCACCTATATTCTTGCCGCGTCATCACCCACCCATGGCGTACCCGCGACGGTATATCATGAAGGCTGGGCGGAAAGCGGGAAAATAAAAGCACCTTCGAATTATTACGGATATGCTTTGCAATTGCATCATCAGGGTGCTCCCATGGGAGGCCCTCTGTTCTGGACGCATTATTCTTACCTGGGACTTGATCCGAAAGGATTGAAAGACACTTACGCCGACTACTGGAAAGAAAACAAGGATCAGGCGCTGATTAATTATACCTGGTGTGTAAAAAATCCATTGCATTATAAGGGATACGGGAAGGATAGCTGGGGACTCACCTCCAGTTATTCGATCAAAGGCTATGCCGGCCATGCCCCCGGAGACAAAAGAGACCTGGGTGTCATCGCACCCACAGCAGCCATCTCCTCTATCCCTTATACACCGGAGAGATCACTGGCAGCCATGCGACATTGGTATCGGGACAAGAAAGACAGCCTGTGGGGACCGTATGGATTTTATGACGCTTTCAGTGAGACGGCCGGGTGGTATCCCCATAAATACCTGGCCATTGACCAGGGGCCCCAGGTGGTCATGATCGAGAATTACCGGAGCGGCTTTTTATGGAAGTTGTTTATGAGCTGCCCCGAAGTGCAAAGCGGGTTGAAAAAACTGGGATTTGAGAGTCCTTATCTGAATTGAGAATCTCAGAAGGAATCAACAAAGATACCTGCCGGTGATGCATCAACATTGACCCTGAGATATTGATCAGGAATTTGTGAGTTCCCTGACAAAAGCACGGCGCCGGAGTGATAAAACCATACCCCGCATGGCCCTTAACGTGTTGAAGCGTCTTTTGAATCGGATATACTTTTCTGTTGGCTTGATCGAAGGATGGCTTTCACTCAAATCCGGTACAACATCTTCGAATTCTCTTTCCCACGACCGGTCTTTCTCATAACCATAGTTAATGAGTTCCTGGCTGACAGATCCGTAAGGCTGAATCTGAACCAGCACCCTTGATTTGTGTTTCCTCGACCTGCCGACGCTCTGATTTGATACCGGCCGGAGCCCGCGTAAGGCATCTCATTTGATCTCATCCGTGGCCGTATAAATACCCAACCAAGATAGTTTCTTTTAAAGCAACCAAGCCGTCTTTTATCCGTTTCCGGCGGTCGCTGCTGTAACATTTCCCATTCCTTTATCGTCGTATAAATGTCTTTTTGATCAATGACCACAGTTTCATCATGCAACCATTTGAAAAAATGCTGTCTTTATCCAAATAGTGACCCAAAGTTCTTTTACTAGGCTTTTATCTACCAATCATCCCGCACATTTACCGTTTATGTATTCTAATGTACTATGTACTGCATAGTACATACCTTTACACTGTAATCGGCCTTGGATAGTTCTATAAATTAATTTCGATGAAAAAAATCATTCCACATTTGATCATTTTGGGACTTTTGATCAGCCGGCAGGCGTTTTCACAACAAACCGGCGCCACTTTACATGTTTCTGGCAGGGTGATGGATGTTCAAAACAAGCCAGTTCCCTATGCCACGGTTACCCTGATAAAGGCCACCGACTCCTCTTTGGTAAAGGGTGCCATCACAGATGAGGCGGGAAATTATAGTTTTTCACCGGCCACTTCGGGAAAATACCGCGTGTCCGCTTCCGTTATCGGAATGGTAAAGGCCTTTAGCAAACCTTTCGATCTCAGCGCCGCGCACCCCACGGTGTCTTTGTCGGGATTAGTCTTACGGCAGACCAACAACCAGCTGAAAGGAGTGAGTGTTACGGCCAGCAAGCCTTTTATACAACACGAAATAGATAAAACGGTGGTCAATGTGGAGAACAGCATCGTGAGCGCCGGCAACAGTGCATGGGAAATCCTTCAAAAATCACCCGGCATCACGGTGGACAACAGCAATAACACGATCCGTCTGCAGGGAAAAACCGGCGTAGTCATTTACATAGATGGCAAACCATCCCACCTTTCCCAGGAGCAACTGGCCAACATGCTCAAGAACCTGAACGCAAGCAGTATCCAGTCAATAGAGATCATGACGCAACCTTCCAGCAAATATGATGCTGCCGGAAACGCAGGCATCATCAATATCGTTACCCGTAAGAGCAAGGAAGCGGGTTTTAGCGGCAGCGCCACCGCCGGATTTACACAAGGAAAATACAGTCGTGAGAACGGGGGCCTGGATCTGAATTACCGTGAAGGAAAGCTGAACCTGTATGGCAATTATAACTATACACACGCCAAATGGTGGAATGACAATTACATTACGCGTAACTTTTATGACGGGACCGGCAAAACGTACAGCACCAGGACGGAACAATATGGTTATCATACCACACCTGCCAATTCCCATAACTTCAAAGCGGGCGCCGACTATTACCTGGACGATAAAAACACGATCGGCTTTATGATGAGCGGGAACATCAATACTTCCAAAGGCAACCGCAACAACACCACCTGGTTTAAAAACCCGGATGCCTCCCTGCAGTCTACCAGCCTGACCCATAATACCTCCAACGGTGATTGGACAAATTATACCTACGACCTTAATTACCAGGGGCGATTTGACAGCAGCGGCCGGGAACTGGATGTGGATGCTGCTTATTCCAGGTTCGATAATACTTCCCTGCAACACTACCGGACCGACACTTACTATCCGGACGGCTCACCTTTCCCGGACACTGAAACCGCACCCAATCCTAATATCCGAAAGGGAAGTCTCCCTTCCCTGATAGAAATCAGAAACGCTAAAATGGATTATACGCTGCCCTTAAAACATCAGACCAAAGTAGAATTCGGAGCCAAGTACAGCCTGGTAACCTCCGATAACAATGTGCAATACAACAAACTGGATAACCAGACACAGCAGTGGGCCTTTGACTCGGCCACCAACCACTTTAAGTATACGGAGAATATCAACGCGGCGTATGTTAACTTTAACAGGCAGTTCAAAAAAGGGTGGGGCCTGCAGCTGGGATTAAGAGGTGAACAGACCATTTCAAAGGGTCACCAGTTCACAAATGATTCCACTGTAAAAAGAAATTATTTTCAGCTTTTCCCCAGCGCCTTTCTTAGTAAAAAAATAAACAAGAATAATACATTAAACTTTTCCTACAGCCGGCGGATCGACCGACCGGATTACCAGTCGCTGAATCCATTTCGCTATTATCTGGATCCCTACACTTACGAAGAAGGCAATCCCTTTTTACAACCT
>DASULB010000235.1:0-2120 GCA_036278455.1 Chitinophagaceae bacterium
ACAAATGTCGAACCTCATGGAGGACATGCCATCTAGAGAGGCGCATGATCTCCGGAGAAAGAAACAGGCCACAGCGATCATGGTATCAGCGCCGAAACCGATTGAGCACCATTCGGAACAAAAAAATTCATACCTTACGGAGTAAAATAATTGTCTCATGCAACTCCGGGAGATCAAATCATTTAACGATCAACTCGATAATGATATAAATAAGATGCTTCCTGAATTGGAAGATATTTACAAGGACATTCACCGCCATCCGGAATTATCCATGCAGGAATTCCGGACCGCTAAAATCGCTTCGGATGAGCTGACCCGGCATCATTATGAAGTATCAACAGGCGTAGGAGTGACCGGCGTCATCGGCCTGATGAAAAATGGAGAAGGCCCCACCGTGTTGCTCCGGGCGGACATGGATGCGCTTCCGGTGGCGGAAGATACCGGCCTGCCCTATGCCAGCACGGTGAAAGCAAAAAATGAAGACGGGGTGGAAGTAGGCGTCTCCCATGTATGCGGCCATGATTTACACGTGACCTGGCTCATCGGCGTTGCCCGGTTATTTTCCGGTCATAAAGATCTGTGGAAGGGCACCTTAATGGTCGTTTTTCAACCGGGTGAAGAAGTAGGCCGCGGGGCGCAGGCGATGATAGACGATGGCATGATGGACCGCTTCCCGAAGCCGGACATCATTCTCGGCCAGCATGTCATGGTGGGCGAATCCGGCACAGTGGGACATCGCGCCGGTCCGATCCTCTCGGCGGGTAACAGTTTAAAAGTAAAACTATTTGGCCTGGGAGCCCATGGGTCTTCACCCCAGACATCCATTGACCCGGTGATTATGGCGGCGGCCACCACTATGCGCCTGCAAACGATCGTTTCCCGTGAGATAGCACCCATAGAAAACGCCGTATTAACCATTGGCGCGCTACAGGCAGGCATCAAAGAAAATATCATTCCAAATGATGCTACCCTGATGTTAAACATCCGCACCTTTAACGAAGGGGTCCGGGATCATATTCTTTCCGCAGTGAAACGCATTTGCCAGGCCGAATCTGCCGCTTCCAATGCACCTAAAGAACCGGAGTTTACCTCGCTGGACAGCTACCCGGTAACGGATAATGATCAGACGGCCAGCGCAAAGCTCGCGGAAGCCTTCGATGTGCAGTTCGGCGACAAATCCCAGGAAACCGCGCCGGCTTCGGCAAGTGAGGACTTCAGTATTTTTGGCAGGAACTGGAAAGTGCCCTATGTTTTTTGGTTCGTAGGCGGGACCGATCCTGAAACCTATTTAAACGCAAAAAAAGATCATAAAATCAATACCATCCCCAGCAATCATTCGCCCAAATTTTTCCCGGTATTGCATCCCACCCTCAAAACGGGTTTGCTGGCCATGACGACGGGTGCTGCGGCATGGCTGAGTCAACCATAACCGGTAAAATGGATAAATTGCATTCACTTTATACGTTCATTGACCTTGCGGGAACTTTTGCATTTGCCATAAGCGGCGCCGTTGCCGCCAAGCAGAAGGGCCTGGATATATTGGGTATACTGGTGGTGGCCTTTACAGTGGCCTGTGGTGGCGGCATCATCAGGGACATTTGTATCGGCGCCATTCCACCTGCCGGATTATCAGACGGGCGTTATCTGATTGTTTCTATGATTGCCGCGATCATGACGATGGGCCTGAATCCGCTGGTGCAAACGCTTAATCGCCCCGTATTGTTTTTTGATGCGTTGGGATTGTCGCTCTTCGCTGTTTCCGGCGCCCAAAAAGCGCTGGTCTTTGGTCATAACAATGAAGTGGCCATTCTTCTGGGAATGATCACGGCGGTAGGCGGCGGCGTTATCCGGGATGTCTTTTTAAATCGCATTCCGGTTATTTTTGAAAAAGAAATTTATGCCTCAGCAGCCCTGCTGGGTGCGATCGTGATCGTGGGAGGCCATTATTGGGGTTTGTCCAATGACTGGATTTTCCCTGCCGGATTTCTGGTTTGCCTGATATCGCGCTTACTGGCTTTGAAATACCACTGGCGTCTGCCTTCTTTTTCAAAGGAGGTAAAGCATCCATAATACCGCAAGCACAACTAACTTGTCTTTGACTCATCACGTCTGACGCCTTC
>DASULB010000236.1:0-4912 GCA_036278455.1 Chitinophagaceae bacterium
AGTCGTCACCGATCACCGCGAAGGGGCCGACTGGGATCTCACCGCCGAACTCGTCGGCCATCATGGTCAGGATGCACGGCACCGGCTCCCCCCGGGCAGCCCAGGCGGTCGCATAGGTGGAATGCGTATGGGAGATCCCGCCGATCTTTTCCCAGTGCTTGTACAGGACGGCGTGTGTTTTGGTATCCGAAGAAGGCCGCAGCCTGCCATCAACGATCTTGGCGTCAAAATCCACAATGACCATTTTATCAGCAGAAAGGTCCTGGTAGGGAACGCCGCTGGGTTTGATGGCAAAAACGCCCAGATCGCGGTCCACGGCGCTCACATTACCAAATGTAAAGAGCACCAGTCCCAACCCCGGCAATTGCCTGTTCGCCTGAAAAGCACGCTCCCTGATATGTTCGTAGGTATTCATGAAGTGGTGTATGATTGGATAAAAGGGTTTGGTGATGGCTATTTCAGTTTATCGTATCAACCGGTGACCGTCTGTTTTTCAGCTGCCTGCCAGCAACCGGCTTCCTTTTTTTTCTTTCTGTTCTGATTCAATATAATCTCCGAGCCTGTTGTAGCGGTGATAACGTTTGAGATAAACAGCCGCCCTTTGTTCATCAGGATGATAGGTCTGATCGAATCCCTGTCCCATGGCCGCCATGGCGTCTTCCACCCTGGGATAAATTCCCGCCGCTGTCGCGGCGAACATCGCCGCGCCGATGGCGCAGCTCTGTTCTGAGCGGTGAATCCGGATGGGCATGTTCATCACATCGGCCATCATCTGCATGATAAAAGGCGATTTGTGGGTCACGCCGCCCAGGCCGATCAACCCCTTTACCGGTACGTCCTGCCTGTTAAAGCAGTCCACGATCTTTTTGGCGCCGAAACAGGTGGCCTCCGCCAATGCCCTGAAAACGGCCGGTGCATCACTTGCCAGGTTCAGGCCGATGATGGCCGCCTTCAGTTCCTGGTTGGCGTTCGGGCTGCGGCGGCCATTCAACCAATCCAGGGCCAGTTCGTTTTGTTCGGTGACCTTTATCTTGTTCGCCTCCTTACTCAAATGTTCGATGAGATTGCCATTGATTTCATGCAGCAGAGCGTCAGCGGTCTGCTGGTCAATATGCGCCGACCCGGATAACAGCTTTTGCAGGGGCCATTCCAGCAGTTTGCCAAACCAGGCGTAAACATCGCCAAAGGCAGATTGTCCCGCTTCCATCCCCATCATGCCCGGGATGACGGATCCCGGAACCTGTCCGCATATTCCACTGACCAATTTGTCCTGCACCTCCTCCATCGGGGCCACCAGCATGTCACAGGTGGAGGTTCCCATCACTTTGCTCAGGTGATAAGGCTCGATCTGTCCGCCTACGGCCCCCATATGGGCGTCAAAAGCACCTACACCCACCGTTACCTCCGTTGTGAGCCCCAGACGGGCTGCCCACTCCGCGCTGAGTTTGCCCGCGGCGGTGTCCGAAGTGTAGGTCCGGGTAAATAATCTTTTGGTAAAACCAGCCAGCAAGGGATCCAGGCTGCTGAAAAAAGCATCCGGCGGTAATCCTCCGAATGCTTCGGCCCATAACGCCTTATGGCCCGCTGCGCAACGGCTGCGTTTCAGCTGGGCCACCTGGCTACCGCCAGTGAGCAGAAAGGGAATCCAGTCACAGTGTTCCACCCAGGAATAACAGGCATCGCGCACCGCGGTGTCTTCCCGGAGAATATGCAACAACTTGGCCCAAAACCATTCCGAGGAATAAACCCCTCCGACAAACCGGAGATAATTGACGGGAGTGTCCCGGGCATGGCTGTTCAGCTGGGCCGCTTCCTTTACCGCAGTATGGTCTTTCCATAGCACGAACATGGCGTTCGGGTTTTTTTCCAGGCCGGGACGGAGCGCGAGGGGCGTACCGGTCTTGTCCACGGCGACCGGCGTGGACCCGGTAGTATCGACGGAGATGCCCCGGACGGCCCTTGAAACGGATGGCCCCGCCTGTTTTAGACACGCCCTGATGCTTCCTTCCAGCCCTTCCACGTAATCCAGCGGGTGCTGCCGGAACTGATTGGCGGAGGGATCACAGAAGCGTCCTTCCCGCCAGCGGGGAAAGTCGAATACCGCGGCACTTACCTGTTCCCCGTTGGTCGCATTGACGATCACGGACCTCACGGAATCCGTACCAAAGTCCGTCCCTATGACAAATTTTTCTTCTGACATTTTATAATTTGGTGTCTAAATAACACTTATTTATTCAAATAAAAAAATATTCATACCTTTTTTTGTAAGGCAGGCTGACGGGGTGAACTGTTCCCCCGTGATCACCGGCTCATGCTTCGGGCTGACAAGAGATAGGGGACCGCAGGGGAGATGCCGGGTCTTCGCGTTTATAGCAAGTGGTCCGGGTTCGGAATAAATTTCAAAAAAGCATGAAAATTAGCCGCATATTTTCTTTTGTTGAGCTTATAGTAAAAAGCGCCTTTTTTGGAAGCTGATTTGTCTTTGTCCTTTTGTTTTACCAGCAGATCCGTTGAAATGACCTTGCGGCTGAAGTTCCGCTTGTCAAAAGTAGCATCATATACATCTTCATACAGGTTCTGAAGCTGCGGCATCGTGAATTTCTCAGGCAACAGTTCAAACAGGATGGGATGCAGGGAGGCTTTGTAACGCAATCTTTTTCTGGCCAGTTCCACCATTTTGGAATGATCAAAGATCAGCCGGGGGAATTTATCCAGCGGGAACCATTCAGCATGGTACTGGGTACTGATCTGCTTTTCATATTGATGGATATCAATCAGGGTGAAATAGGCGATGCTCAGCGTCCTTTCAACGGGATCCCGGTTGGGGTTTCCCAGTGTTTGCAACTGCTCCAGGTATAAACCCTTTAAACCTGTCAGTTTTTCAAGGATGCGTTCAGCGGCTTGTTCAGGGCTTTCTTTTGGCTGTACGAAGCCACCCATGAGGCTCCACTTGCCTTTCTCAGGCTGGAAGCCGCGTTTGATCAGCAGGAGTTTGAGGTGATCGCCGTCAAAACCAAAAATAATGCAATCGACAGCTACTAAGTAATGTTTTTGTCCGGGGTAACGGGTCATAGCACAGATGAATGAAAGGTGATGAAAAGCAAGCAGTTATGAAACTGCCAGCCTTCGGATAAGATTGGAATCATGGTGTAAATATATTTATTTTTGGGTATTACCCATAAATAATTGTACAGGTGGCATAAATAACAGGTAGAGCAGCTTTTAATAAATGTCATTCGGTGGATAATAATTGTAAACCATACGATTATAGGGTCCGTTCCCGGTAATCACGGGTTGAAAACAAAAAAAATCAGCCGGATATTTGGTTTTTAATTTTTATAAATGTACGTTTGACACTACAAATATGGATAATATCCGCAATGATCTGGATAATATCTGCGTGTACCATCTCGTGAATAAGGGCCGGTGACTGGCTTGAAAATAATTTAAAAGCAGCGAAGGGGAAGCCGGGTGACAGGGATCATGATTTTGAATTCAGGACAGGGAGCTCCGCCTGCCAACCGCTTAACCCAAATCGCATGAGAACGTTTTTTACCCTTATACTGTTATTGATTTTCACCCTTGGTATGGGCCAGGATAAGGATGGCAGCGTGGCTACGGTCCCGCCTATGGGTTGGAACAGCTATGATTGTTACGGAGCGACCGTCACCGGAGGCGAGGTAAAGGCGAATGCGCGCTACGTGGCAAAGCATCTGAAGTCCTGCGGCTGGGATTACATTGTCGTTGACTTTTGCTGGTTCTATCCGAACGCGCCCGACAGCAAGGTAAGCCCGCCCCAGCAGACGCGTTTGGCGGATGGAAGTTATACACCAAAGCTGGCCATGGACCGCTATGGGCGGCTGTTGCCGGTCATCCGCAAATTCCCTGCCGCCGCCGGCGGCAAGGGATTTGGGCCGCTCGCAGAGGAGGTGCATTCTCTGGGCCTTCAATTCGGTATTCACATTATGCGCGGCATCCCGCGGCAGGCGGTGCGCGCCAGGACACCTGTTCTCGGAATGCCTGGAGTGGACGCTTCCATGATCTGTGATACTGCCTCCACCTGCAGCTGGCTGAATGCCATGTATGGCCTTGACATGAAAAAGCCCGGCGCACAAGCCTATCTTAATTCCCTGCTGCGGTTATATGCTTCCTGGGGGGTGGACTTTATAAAGGTAGATGACATCAGCCGGCCATATCATGCAGCGGAAATAGAGGGCTATCGCAAAGCCATCGCGCAATGCGGCAGGCCCATTGTACTCAGTCTGTCCCCCGGCGCTACACCGCTCTCCGAGGCCAACCATGTCATGAGAGAGGCCAATATGTGGAGGCTGGCGGACGATTTCTGGGACAGCTGGAAGGCCTTAAAGCCCATGTTTCATCTGGCGGCTGAATGGGCCCCCTACGCGGGTCCCGGTCACTGGCCCAACCTGGATATGATCCCCGTTGGGAAGATATCCAAACGGGGACCGGTAGGGCCTGAACGGTATAGCCGTTTTAGCCCGGCCGAGAAGCGAACCATGATGACTTTGTGGTGCATCGCCCGTTCTCCACTGATACTGGGCGGGAACCTGCCTGAAAACACCCCGGCGGACCTGGCCTGGGAAACGAACAAAGAAGTATTGGCGGTCGATCAGAAAGGAAGAAATGCCCGCGAATTGTACCGGAAGGGGGACATTGTGGTGTGGGTTTCCAAAATGCCGGATCCCGGTGTATGGAACATCGCCATTTTTAATTTGGGTGACGGTCCGGAAAAGGGAGTGGTTCCGTTTTCATTACTGGGAATTCCCGGTGCGGTGTCCGTCCGGGATTTGTGGAAGCATCAGCAATTGGGCAAATTCTCCCGCGTATTCACTCAGCGTATACAGCCGCATGACGCAGCCCTTTTCAGGATAAAGGTCTTATAGTGAGCATC
>DASULB010000237.1:0-9090 GCA_036278455.1 Chitinophagaceae bacterium
AGACTGGTGGTGATAAAAAACTCCCAGGAGTTAGAGCAGATGGTGAAACATGTAAACTGGGGTATTAACCCTGCATGGGTGAATTTTACTTCGGTTTTGTTTTCACCTTTCCGGGTGATTTCAAAGATGATTTTGGTACCATCCCATTCGCCTTTGGTCCTTTTGTCCTTAAAAAATTCATTATGGCTCTCCACGACATCCCAAATAATTTTTTGGGTCGAGAAATAAGTGATCTTCATTTTGGCGGTAAGGTATTTATCACGATAAATGAAGTCGCTGTTTAATTTATCTGTTTTTCCTTCAATGTTCTGCGACCACCATCCGCGAACGTTGTTAATGGCGCTGAATACTGCTTCCGGAGACTGATCAGCCAAAAAGGTCGTTGTGAAATCCTGGTTTTTCATGATTTTAATCTTTTTTGAATGAACGAATATAAATACTACAGGTCAAAGGTATTGTCTATATCCTGTTTCGACAGGGTGTAAAAAGGACTTTTTAATGGGTTGATTTGGACATGATAAATACTTATCTTTGCTGAAAGCAACAAAATGAAACATCTTACGATCATCGTCCCTGACGGACAGAGCAATCTCAGCACGATTGCCTGCATAGTAGGTGCCTATGAGATATTTAACGCGGCCAATGCTTATTGGAAGGAGGCCGGTAGAGAGGAATTATTTAAAGTCGAGCTGGCTGGAGTCTCTAAAGAGGTTGAATTTGACAACGGTTTGCTGAGGTTAAAGGCACAGGCGCAGGTTTCCACAATTGACAATACCGACCTCATCGTGATCCCATCATTGGCCCGCGACTTTCAGGAGTTCTCCGAAGGAAATAAATTGTTGATTGACTGGATTACAAAACAATATAAAAACGGCGCCGAGGTAGCCAGTATGTGTACCGGTGCATTTATGCTGGCATCAACAGGTCTACTGAACGGAAGGAATTGTTCCACACATTGGAGTGCGGCGGATGCTTTCAGGGATTTATTTCCCAAAGTGAATTTAAAAGCCGAGAATCTGATCACAGATGAACAGGGAATCTATACCAATGGCGGTGGTTATTCTTTCTTAAACCTGGCGATTTACCTGGTGGAGAAATATTATGACCGCCAGGCCGCCATCTATTGCTCTAAAATTTTTCAAATCGAACTTGACCGCCATAGCCAATCCGCCTTTATCATATTTAAGGGGCAAAAAAACCATGGGGATGACATGGTAAAAGGAGCACAGGCCTATATTGAAGATCATCTGGATGAGAAGATATCTGTGCAGAATTTATCGTCAATGTTTGCGGTAGGAAGAAGAAACTTTGACAGAAGGTTTATCAGGGCCACTGGTAATACGCCTGTTGAATATTTGCAACGGGTGAAGATTGAATCGGCAAAAAAGACGCTGGAAACCAGCCGAAAAACCATCAACGAAGTAATGTACGAAGTGGGTTATTCAGACGTAAAGGCATTTAGGGAGGTGTTTAGAAAGATTACCGGCATGTCACCATTGGAATATAAAAACAAATATAATAAGGAAGCTGTGGTCGGATATTAAGGGGGAAGCAGGTCTCTTGGAATTTTAATTTTGTTTCGCTATCGGGTAAAATTGTCGGTCCTTTTTTAAGGGTCATAAGGGGTGGAATATCAACAAAGTTTTACGACATTTGCCATTTTTGACGCCTTCAATCCCGTGATCATGAACCAATATAACCCCCACGTATGCATGCTAAAGATGGCGGCTTTCTTACTTTTGCTGGTTGCAGCGGGTTGTGCTACAACAAGAAAGACTTCACGGGAAAATATGGAACCTATTTCTTTTTACAAAGTAGGCCACCGGGGTGCGCGCGGTCTGATGCCCGAAAATACCATTCCTGCGTTTGAGAAGGGCATTGAGGCGGGTGCCAATACCATCGAGTTTGACGTGCATATTACTAAAGACCATAAGGTTGTAGTGTATCATGATGCGTCTTTTACGCCTTCCTATACCACCCTGCCAGACGGCTCGGATATTCCTGCGGCGGAGCGGGAAAAGTATACCTTTTACCAGATGGATTATAAGGATATCCGGAAATTTATTATCGGCGAAAAGGCCTATGCTGCTTTTCCTGATCAGCAACGCCTGAAGACTTATGCGCCGTTATTATCAGAAATGATTGATTCGGTAGAAATATTTACAAAAGCAAATCACTATCCTCCCGTTGCTTATTTACTCGAAATAAAATCCGGTGCCCATACAGATGGTTTTGAACAGCCCGGGCCGGAGGAGTATATGCACCTTATGATGGAAGTGCTGAAACCTTATCTGAAAGAGTTGCGTGGACGCCTGATCATTCAGTCTTTTGATATGCGGCCGTTGAAGGTCCTGCATCGTGATTATCCTGATATCCCGCTTGGATTTCTTACGGGAGACCCGAAGGTATCCGTTGATCAGCAGCTAAAAGCACTCGGTTTTATCCCTGCGTTTTATAACCCTGCCTTTCATCTTGTATCCCCCGCGTTCTTAAAGGAATGTCACGGGAAAGGGATGAAGGTACTGCCCTGGACTGTAGAGAAAGTAGCTGACGCGGCGCGATTGAAAAATATGGGCGTCGACGGGATCATTACGGATTATCCGGACCGGATCAAAACCTTTTAATGAGCCATTGCCAAGGCGGAAAACACCGGGAGACAAAGACGATCCCATGGATCAGGCGGAGCGCATTCCGTACGGGCAATTACAAAACGTGAAGGATCATCCTGGTTGGCTGGCGGCTTCACCGGCAGCCCTGTATGGTAGTTGAAACAAATAAGGAGGATTGAGCATCAGTACGGGACAGACGATGGTTATCGTGTGTTTCTTCGTTGACCTGTGAACCTTTTTTGATGGCTGTGCCGCTGACTTTGTTGAGTATGCCGCTGATTGACCGGAGTGTTTGTGGGAGGATCGATTTGCTGCAGGGGAAATGGATGCTCATCTACGACCGGAATGGAACGGGCAATCAGCTTCGTAATATCCTTCAGGTATGCTTTTTCTTCTCCGTCACAGAACGATGATGCGGTACCTGCCGCACCGGCCCTGCCGGTACGTCCGATACGGTGCACATAGGTCTCGGGAACATTGGGGAGATCATAGTTAATCACATGGGAAAGTGATTCTACATCGATGCCCCGGGCCGCGATATCGGTCGCCACGAGGACCCGGATCTTGTCGGTCTTGAAATCCTGTAAGGCTCTTTGCCTGGCGCCCTGGGTTTTGTTACCGTGAATAGCGCTGGCCTTTATCTGTGCCCTGTTCAAGTGTTTTGCTATCTTATCCGCACCATGTTTGGTCCTGGCAAATATTAATGCATTTGATTTGAGAGAACCTTTCAACAGGTGGATCAACAAAGGCAATTTATTACTTTTATCCACAAAATATACCTCCTGTTTTACCTTTTCCACGGTGGAAGATACGGGTGTTACCTCTACTCTGACAGGATGATGTAAAATAGCATTTGCCATTCCCCCGATTTCAGAAGGCATCGTGGCTGAAAACATAAGGGTTTGCCGTTTTGCGGGCAGCATGGAGATTATTTTTTTCACATCGTGGATAAAACCCATGTCCAGCATACGATCGGCTTCATCCAATACAAATATCCGGATCTGTTTCAAGCTTATAAAGCCCTGGTTTACCAGATCCAGAAGCCTGCCTGGAGTTGCCACCAGTACACTCGCCCCTTTTTTAATTTTCTGTGTTTGTCCATGCAGCGGTACACCACCGAAAATGGCCATATGACTGATCCCCGTGTATTTTCCATATGCCGTGAAACTTTCATCTATCTGGATGGCCAACTCCCTTGTTGGCGTGACGATCAGCACCTGGATTCCATGGAGGCCTCCTTCAAGTGCCTTTTGCTCATAAAGTTTCTGCAAAATGGGAAGGGCGAAAGCGGCGGTCTTACCAGTGCCTGTTTGCGCACAACCTAAAAGATCCTTGCTTTGAAGGATGACCGGTATGGCTTGTTCCTGGATTGGAGTCGGCTTGATATAACCCTCAGCGCTCAGTGCCTTTAATATCGGCTCCCCTAAATTTAAATTTTCAAACAGCAAATTTCTCGTTTTTTGTAAAGTTAACGCCTGAACGACACTCCAGGTCAATAAAGCACCTTTTTGCGTGGCGATGATAGCACTGCAAGCATCGCGCACCCGTGAAAAGGCTGCAAAGATACCGTTTAAATCCGCAAACCCGGCCATTTATTGGCATCGTCCGGCGATTCAAGCCGGGAAGCTGTTCCTTTAAAAGATTTGGTGTTTAGGGCCGGCGTAAATAGGAGCACAAGAACGGAGCGCTTATCATTTTCAGCAATTACCTGAGATCCTTTTGGATGCTTCTTCCGGCAACGGAAGAACAATGGCTGATATGTGCCGGTCTGGCAGCTTCATCATCGCTGTTAGGCCAATGAGGATCATAAATATTAGATTCCATAAGAGGAAGGTGCCCTTTTAGGTGACTGTAGAACCGGGTTTAGGTTCCTTATGGTATTATTGGGGGTGAGCGTATCTAAGCGGGTGCTGTTTCATCAGGGAGGAATCTGCTTTTGATCTCTGTCTTTTTAAGTAAGGAAAGATTGATCATCAATTCTCTTTTTCTGCATGAGGTGGTGTCTCATGTGCATTTCGGCGAACTGAAGCCATTCCAGGGCACTAAAGAACCCGAGGCCGGGATGTTCCGTCTTGCCAGTCGCTTTTTCCATGTCATGGGTAAGGATGAGCTCATTCACTTCATTTTTGATGCATAACAGCTTTTTCAATAACGCCTCTTTGCTCTGTGGCTGAGTGATATCCGAATTTGTAGCCGGGCCTTTCAGGAAAACAGGAGGCAATTCATTGTTCATGAACATTTTTTTTGCATCCTGGTGCATTTCCTTTTCACTATTGGCATTATTTGACAGGGCAATCTTCATTTGATCAATAAAGTATGCTGTATCCTTTATAAGATGCACATAAACCTGCCCGAGGGACCAGAATGTAGGTTGAGGTTTTTGCAAGAGCATCTCTAAAGTATAATCATTCAGGAAATGGATCCACCCGTCAACGGTTTTGTTGAATTGCCCGGGAAGCATATTGGTTCGATTGGTTTTCACTGTTGCCTCCTTTTTATGATTCTTTATGGTCATATCGGTGAATGCTATGATAATGCCAGGCAAAAGCCATCGTGGTGGTATCAAAGGTAACCAATATCACCTGTTCGCTATCCGGGAACCTTCTTGCTTTACTGAGATTGCCCCAGGCTTTCTGTACTGATCTTTTGCCACGGTCATGGTCCCTGACGGGAATAAGATCGGTCATTTCTTCAACATGCCGGATGAGCCACAGGCGCTCCTTTTTTTGAATGATTGACCTGAGGGTGTTGGTCTTCTGTTCTTTTCGGGTCGGGTCAATGGCCGGTAGCCGGGTGATTTCAATCAAATGATTTTCCCTGGAAGTTGCGCTAAATTCACTAATTTTATATGGTTATCCAAAATGATAGCCATCATTTCATATCCGATCATCATTAAAAATAAGATCATGACAGCGAAGAAATTAATGACAGGAGCGCTACTGTTCCTGACATTAAATGCCATGGCAGGTTGCAATAATACGGGGACCTCCGGACAAAACAATCGTTCTGATTCCCTGCCGCCGGTAGAAACAAAAAAGCCCAATATTGGCTATAAATCCGCTTTTAAGGGCCAGACAAGGGTTCCTGGTATAAAGACAAAGACGCCCTTGTCCATCACGGTGATCGATAATTCCCTGGATCATCCCTGGGGAATTTGTAATTTGCCCGATGGACGTTTGTTGATCTCTGAAAAGGGCGGTACCATGCGCATCGAAACACTGGCAGGAAAGCTGGATAAAAAGATTACAGGCTTCCCGGCGGTGGCTCCCGGCGGACAGGGCGGTATGCTCGATGTAAATATTGATCCTCATTTTTCAACGAACAGAATGATATACTGGGATTATTCCGAGCAGACACCGGAGGGGTCTTTACTGGCCATAGCAAAGGGAAAGCTGTCTGCTGATGAGACCAAAATTGAAAATCCCACGGTAATATACCGTGCCACACCTGCCTATAAGGGAAAACTGCAATATGGTTCCCGTATTTTATTTGATAAGCAGGGAAATCTTTTTGTAAGTACCGGTGAGCGGTCGGCAAAAGAGATCCGGGTACAGGCGCAGCAACTCAATTCGTCGCTCGGAAAGATCATCCACATTACAAAAGACGGGAAGCCCGTGAGTGGTGGGCCTTTTGCCCATACCCCTGGTGCGCGGCCTGAAATTTACGCCTATGGTCTCCGCAGTCCGGAAGGATTGGCCTGGAACCCCCAAACGGGAGAGATATGGGAGGCGGAATTTGGCCCGTTTGGCGGCGATGAAGTAAATATCATTCGTGCGGGGAAAAATTATGGCTGGCCTGTGATCACTTATGGCCTTGAATACAGCGGCGATAAGGTTGGTGAGGGGATACAGCAAAAGGCCGGAATGGCGCAGCCGGTTTATTACTGGGATCCCAGCGTATCGCCGTCGGGGATTGCCTTTTATAACAGCAATGTCATCCCTGAATGGAAAGGTAACTTATTCCTGGCTTGCCTGAGTGGTTCTCATATTGACAGACTGGCAATAAAAAATAACAAAGTGGTAGGGGAAGAGTGGTTGCTGAAAGACAAGGGTGAGCGTTTCCGCGCCCTGACCCAGGGCAAGGACGGGGCCTTGTATGCGATCACCGATGGGGGTAAGCTATACCGGATGGGGAAAAAATAATCAGCGGCAGTGAATCCCGGAATAGGCTGATGACATCATGATGATGGGTTGCTTAAGCTGGTGCCCGTATGAGGCCCTACTGCTTTGCTGTAAAACTTCTCCCCGTTGCCGGATAGGGACAGACTTCCAGTTTGGAGCGGTAAGAAGACCGTCTTTTTAGAAGGAGTCTTGTGTTCTCTGGGACATCCGCCTTTAGGTTTTTCTCTTTTATTCGCATTGAAGGAAAAGGCGAAAGCCTGCAGTTGCAAAACCATGTAAAATCCAGATACAAGTGCTCACCAGACCTGCATCCGACGCTGTCAGGAAGGGTAATTTAGCGCCTGCGTTACAGGGAAATAAACAGGGGCGAGCCGCTTTTGAGCAAGGCAGCCGGCATCGCTGGCAGGTCGCGATGAACAAAAACGTCTTAAAATGTCGGTTGTCTTTTATAGTTTTGTTGCTTTACCATCTGCCACATTGGCCCCTTAAAATCAGGATGATCATTATCAAGCTATGAAACTTTTCTATTTATGTATTGCACTGTTGCCGGCTTTTTTTCTCCATGTGAAGACAGGTTGTGCGCAAACCGGAAGTATCGTCACCGGAAAGATCTATACGCTAAAGGTGAAGTCTGCTAACAGGTTGCTTGACCTGAGCAATGCTTCCACGGAAAACGGCGCCAACATAGATTGCTGGACAAATACCGGGTCGGATGCAGAAAGATGGGTCATTACTGATATTGGCAAAAATGAATACACGTTAAGGAATGTGGCGAGTGGCAAATTATTGCATACAGCTTCCAATCCTGCAGATGCTGTGAATGTGGATCAACATTCCAATACCGGTGGCAGCGATGTTAAATGGCGCATAGAGAAGGCAGGAGGTGGTTATTATTATTTAAGGTCAGCAGCTGATCCCCGCTTCTGGCTTCATGTAGATGCCGGTGGGAGTGCCGATGGCATGAATGTAAACTTGTCGGGTAAGCGCAAAAATGCCCAGCGATGGGCCCTGACGCGGGTATCTGCCGCAGAGGTTGCGCCTGCCTTATCAATAGCGGATAAGACATTTGATGCGTGGTACACACAATTCAATGTGGAAACAGCTAAAGGCTTTTGGGATAGGGCCGAAATGATGGAGATTCTTCTGGATGCTTATGAAGTGACCCAAGAGCCCAGGTATATTAGCAGATTTAAGGCGATGTATCGCAATTTTATTGCAGATAATAAGTCCGACTGGATGTACAACAAGTATAATGATGACATCACCTGGGCGGTGTTATTTTGTGTGCGTGCCTATTTGCTGACGGGGAACAAAGTTTATCTGAAGCAGGGGAAGGACCAGTTTGATAAAATGTATGCCCGCGCATTTACCCACAGCTTCGGAGGGGGGCTCATCTGGTATGAGACTAAAACGTCTAAAAACGCCTGCATCAATGGCCCTGCCATGGTGGCTGCATGCTATTTGGCGCAGGCCACAGGCGACAGCACTTATTATGCCAAGGCAATTGGTTTGTATAAGTGGTCGAAGAAGTATCTGTTTGATGCCGCGACAGGCAAGGTAAATGACAATGTTAATCTCAGCAAATCCGGACAGATCAGAATCAGTACCTGGAGCTCTACCTATAACCAAGGCACGTATTTGGGTGCAGCAACCATGCTTTTCAACTACACGAAAGATTCCGCCTATTTGTCGGATGCGGAAAAGATCGCACAATACACCCGGGATAGCATGTATCATGGTAAAGTGATCAATAATGAAGATGGGGGAAATGACCTCCCTGGTTTCAAAGGGATCTTCGTGCGTTATGCACGGAAATATACCAATGTATGCAATAGAACAGATTTGGTCCCATGGCTAAAATTGAATGCCAGAACAGCCTATAATAATCGGAATTCCCGTGGCCTTATTCAGACAAAATGGGCGACCAGGACAAGTGAACAACGGCCCCGGTCGGCTTTTGGGGCCTGTACAGCGGTATCGCTCTTCATGAACTCCCTCTCCCTGGGGGACCATCAGCATACCATAGCATCAGCCCCATCTGGTCATTAAGCCTATCTAAAAGGTATCCATGAGCCGGCTTAAGGCCATCTGTTGCAGCAAGAGCAGTTTACTGTTTTGGAGTCTCTTATCGCCGGTAGAGGTGGTCTTTTAAAATCAGGTTGTCTTCATCACCGGGCGTGCGCCGGTCGCCTGCGGCTAAAAGTCGAACGAATTACCGGTGAGCCCAATGACAAAGAACGGCTGGTAAATTTGCCAATAGACCCCGCAGCTTCGCGGGATCGTCTTTGGTTAGTCATCCAGAGTAGCCAAAGATCCTGCATTGACCTTTTTCTTTTTGCGAATGAAAAGTGCCAGCAGCG
>DASULB010000238.1:0-2949 GCA_036278455.1 Chitinophagaceae bacterium
AAAGCGGGGTCCACCTGGTTGATCTTATCGGCCACCTGCTGTCTCGTATCCACAAGCGTATGATCGGGGCAGGTGGTATAATAGCTGTGTGCGGAGATCACCTGGGCCACACCGGGAAGATTTCCGATGTAGTCCTTTGAAGCGGATGAAAAGAACTGGTTGATCTGATCACCCCTTCCATCTGAGTTATTGGTATATAAAGCTTCCCAGGTGCCCGCTTCTCCGATGACTACCCTGGCCGAGGAATGTTGCGCCTGCAGCTTTTGTGACAATAATTTGACGAGCGCGGCGATGTCATCATCGGTCGCCTGGCTGCCTTCCTGGGTGGAGACAGTGCTTCCATCACCACCCCACTGGTATTGTGGTTCATTCACCGGACTGATGTAATCAAACTTAAAATGCGTGGCCACTTTCACCAGGAAGTCCGCATAATTATCCAGCTTATCCTGCTGTATATTCAGGTGAACGCCTTTCGCGTCCCTGGCGGAGGCCTTCCCGTTGGCTGTCATGGATACGGGCGGTGAAAGTGCAAAACCCAGGGTATATTTTACCTTGCTCTGGCGGGCCGCCTGAAGGAACCATTGATGTCCCGCCTCTTTGGACCAGTCATAAGTGCCATCGGGTTTCAAAAAACATTCTTCTCTTCGCCAGTCGGTGGCAATACCGCTGGTATCTCCCTGTTCATAGCTACCCGCGCCAATGTTAAAGCGCCATAAGGATAATCCAATACCCTTTGGTGTGCCGTCCTTTGAAGTATCCATGCTAAAGAGCAGATCAGCGATCTTGTTCTTCTTATCCACATCAGCCCACTGACCAATGAATTTTGTAGTCCACCCATCGGAAGCACCGAAGCTGTGAATGGTTTGTTTCACCTCATCCGGATGGATCACGAGGATAAGTTTCCCGTTTTTCTGATTGCAGGTGTCCACCCCGTTATAAAAGCAGGTCGAATCCGAAGACGGCGGAAGAACGGAGGAGGATTGTTTGCAGCTCACATACCCGCACACACACAACAGCACAATTCCAAAACCCGGGATTTTCAAATAGTATCTTTTGATCATTACGCGTAACTTTTAAATAAAACAAGGTTGAAAGAACCCTCGGAAATCAAACCTTCTTAATACCCGGGGTTTTGCTTGACAACACCACCCGAAACCACTACCTGGCTGTTGGGAATGGGCCATAACAAATGCTTGGCCGGATCAAAATGGATACCTTCGTCCTGTGGTTCCACCTTGTTGTTGGTTTCAAAATAATCGGTGCTGACTTTGGTATTGTAAGTGACAAAGCTTCCGTTGGGTCCCATAATGCTGTTGATCACCGGTGTCCCGCTTTGATCTTTCCAACGACGGATATCAAACAGCCGTTCGCCCTCAAAAGCCGTCTCAAGCCTTCTTTCCTTTCTGACCGCATTAATCAGATCCCAGCCAGTCAGGCTCATGTCAGTGGGCAACTGCACGCGGTCCCTGATCATTTTCAGCGATCCCAGCGCATCTCCCGTTTTTTGTTGCATCGCACAGGCTTCTGCATGGACGAGAATAATATCCCCCAGCCTTAAAAGAATATTGTCACGGGCATAAAGATTGTTGGCAGGTCGCTGCGCTTTGGGCACATACCACTTCCTGGAAAATCTTCCGGACTTGGAACTCTTTTCCGGATACCCTCCGCTATCAAAGGAGGGATTATCCGGATCTCCCACGACCGGTTCACCCTGTTTATTGATGGTCCACTCGCGGCGAATATCATCTTTCTCCGCCAGATAGGCATTTTCCAGGTCACTGGTAGCACCATAGTACCCCCACCCTCCGTCCGCTCTTGCGTTGAGTATGATCAATGGGCATGCCGGAAGCGAAGGCGTGAGACTGGAAGCATGCTGGATCTCGAAAATGGATTCGGGACCGTTTTTGTAATTATAATCCCAGAGATCACCAAAGCCTGATTCCAGTGTATAGTCACCAAGGGTGATGACCTGCTTGGCAGTAGCCTCCGCATTGGGCCAATCCTCCATGTATAAATAAACCTTGGCAAGCAACGCCAGGGCAGCACCCTGAGAAGCCCTGAATTTATTGACGGCACTATAAGCTGATTTACGCGGCAGCACCTCGGCGCATGCCTTCAGATCCGTAACGATCTGTTCATATACCTCCTTGATCGTATTGCGCGGCAAATGTGTATCGGGTGGATATACCTGTAAAATGATGGGGACGCCCCCAAAATTACGCACCAGACGAAAATAACAGTAAGCCCGTAAAAACTTAAGTTCAGCGATAAATTTGGCTTTGTCTGCGTCCTTCACAGGAGATCCCTGAATGCCTTCCATGGTGCTGTTAAATATTCCGATACCCTTATACAGTTCTATCCATTGACTTTCCAGCCGGTCGTTACCCGAATTAAGGGTATAGCCCGCTACCTGATCATAAGTCGGATGGGATTGATACGTATTGCTGACCCAGGCATTGTCGCTGGCGGCTTCCCCTGCCAGAAATCTCCAGTTAAAGGTCTGCCACCAACTGCCCCAGTCTATGTCATTATAACAAACAGCCGTAGAGGAATCACATTGCGCCACCGTGGTAAAATACTGCGACTGCTGCACCGCGGCGCTGTTGTTTTCCTGATCCAGAAAGGTTTTTTTACAACCGGCGATGACCGCCAGCAAGGCCACCTTACTACAGGATACAATAAAGTTCTTACGTTCCATATCAATGAGTTTTTATCAATAAATTTTATATGTTTTGTTACAGGCTCAGGTCTATCCCAACCAGAAAGGTCCGGGGCACAATCGCCTGGAAATTATCCACGCCGTTATAACCGACATTATTGTACCAGGGAAGATCAGGGTTCAGACCCGGGTATTTCGTGATGGTGAAAACGTTCTGTACGGAGGCATATACCCGCAGGTTCTTGACGCCTTTAATCCATTCACGGGGGATGGTAAAGCCGAGCTGCATC
>DASULB010000239.1:0-17625 GCA_036278455.1 Chitinophagaceae bacterium
ACTTCCTGCCCATAATAATGAGGCCTGCCTGCCGGATTAACCCGACGACCCAGGCCCTCGAAGTTTCATCCGAGGACCTGAAAATCCAATCTCCCTCGGCCTGCCCATTGGACCTGCCTACAAAACCGTCGACCGAGATCGACATCTTCATGATTAGCTTGCGCATAATTAAGCAATTTGTTTCCCAAAACTAAGTCGCCGTCTTCGAAATGAAAAGGGGTTAATGCGACATTAACTGGGACAATTGCGTCCTGCCAGCTAAAGTAAGAAGACGACACACCGACTCAGGGCAGAAATGTCCATCCCGTTCCGTCCTTCCGTGGCTGATGAGTTATATCAATTCGACGAAATCTACTTAAGACACGTTTAAAGCATGGGGCAAGAATTACAATGCACTAATCGGATTCAGCGTACATGGTACCAAGGTAAGTCCCCGCAATGCCGACATTCATTTTTTGTCTAAAGTTAATACAAGCAGAAAAACTGTGTGTTTTAAATATGGACCGTTGATGGGACAATACGGATCAAGGAACGCTTTTCTTGAAATCCGGTTTCCATCATTTTCGATATACATTTTCCAGGCCCAACGATTTTATAGTAACACCGTAACAAAGCATTACAGTGACCAATGGGAGCCCTGATACCTATTTCCTGAACACACCTCTGTTTAATGATCATTAGCTCAAATTCGGTGAGGAGCTGCAAGGAGTATGGAGATGAATGAAGCCGATCATTAATAATTACAACTAAATCTTCATAATGATTATATCAGAACCTTCACGTCGAAAGGATTACTCGTTTTAATTAAAGATTATTATAAAGTCCTTGCCAGTATTGAAAATATTGGCACAAAATATAATACAATATTACTAACTTAAATATTTAGTTTATTGTATGTTTTATTTTGATTATACACAATGATCAGTAAAAATAGCTGTACTTTATTTGTGGTATATATGGTTGATTTACAATAATTTATAAACCTAATCATGGTTTTAATTTGAGCGCAGATCAGCAACTCATCTTACGTTTGAGGTGGTGATAACACTTAACCGTAACAGTTACAAAAATTAATTTTAAAATGCTAACTTTGGCTCACACGATATATAAGGAGGATGCTATATTTCACCTATGGATATAGAAAGTAATAATTCAGGCAAAATTACTGCGCCAAAAATTACAATGCCCTCCGGTGGAGGAGCGTTGCGTGGAATCAGCGAACCTTTTAAGGCAGAATTATTTAGTGGATCAGGAGGATTTTCGATTCCATTTTCGCTACCTGACCCAAGGGGCTTTTCTCCGGTTATTAATTTGTCTTATAACTCCGGCTCCGGTAATGGATTGTTTGGTTTAGGATTTTCTGTGGCGCTGGATTCCATAGTAAGAAAAACAAGTAATGGAATTCCGCGCTATGATGATACAGATGTGTTTATTCTGGGTAGTGCGGGAGAATTGCTCCCTAAATATGCGGACTCAGCGAACGGCTGGGTGAAATCGGAATACAATTATACTAAAGATAAGGCGGTCTGGAAGATCGTGGCTTACCGTCCACGGATCGAAGGTGCCTTCTCGCTCATCGAACAATGGACAGATTCGTCCACTCATTTAAGTTACTGGAAAGTGGTTACAGCGGATGACATTACCAGTCTTTATGGTGTTTCCGGTAATGGCCGTATTTATAACCCACAGGATCCCCTGCAGATATTTGAATGGCTCCTTGAAGTCAGTTACGATCCTCACGGGAATAAAATCATTTACAATTATAAACAGGGCGATACCACTGACATTGCCGATAGGATATACAACAGACAAAGAGACTTTACCTCACAGCGATATCCAGATACCATTCAATATGGAAATTATTTCGTCACTGAAAACAATGAGCAAAAGGAATACTTTGCCTTTGAGGTTGTTTTTGATTACGGGCAGCTGGACAAAAACAATCCAGATGCAGCTTCCGGCGAATGGATTGCCCGTCCCGACCCGTTCAGCACTTATAAAAGCGGCTTTGAATTGCGTACAGCAAGGCTTTGCCATGGAATTTACCTGCGGCATTATTTTATGGAGCAGAATAATGGTGTTCCCTTTACCACTGCAGCACTGCTTCTCGAATATGAGAGGACATCGGTTTCAGGCATTAGCATCATCAAGCGCATTGTATCCCGTGGTTATCGTACCCAACCGGAGGGGTCTTTGTGGATAGCAGATACGCCTGCAATAGAATTAGACTATCAGGGTTTTGATCCGCTTGATTCCACATGGCAATTGCTCGAAGCGGATGCCCCCGGATATTTGAATTCAACAGGTTTTAGTCCCATTGATCTGGAAGGGATCGGTATCGACGGCTTATTATACAGCAGCGATACCTTTACAGGGTATCTCAGACCGCTGGGCAACGGCAGGTATGCCCCCCTGCGTTTATTGCATAATTTCCCGGTTTTTAAGGATTTTCAATCCGGGCAGGTGAAACTTGCTTCCCTTGATGGGAATAATGTACTTGATCTGGTGGTAAGCGATGGTGTAAACAACGGTTTTTTTGAACTTACGGATGATGCAGACTGGAAACCATTTCAACCGTTCAGCAGGTTCCCAAAAGAATATTTATCCACTGAGAAAACATTAGCAGACCTCAGCGGAACGGGCCGCAGCGATCTGTTGTTTTTTGACAATAGCCAGCTAAAATTTTATGCTTCCAGTGGCAAAATCGGATTTGAGGAGGCTTCCTATGCTTATAAGCCTGCATTATTTCCGGCAACGGCACAGCAAGGGGCAGAGGAACTGGCGGGTTTTTCCGATTTCCTCGGTGACGGATTATCACATCGCTTTTGTTTGCGAAACGGAAGCCTTGTTGTCTGGCCCTGTCTCGGGAAGGGCCATTTTGGTGAACCGGTTACATTCGAAAATGCACCGGTCGTGGAAGGTTCCTTTGATGCAAGTCGGGTGTTTTTAATGGATGCTGATGGCAGCGGAACAACCGACATTGTGTATTGCCATCCCGGATACGCGCGTGTCTGGTTCAATCAAAATGGGAACGCCTTTAGTCCTCCGGTAGATTTGGTTTTCCCGGCAACCTATTCTGCTATTACAGCGGTCACCACCGGTGATGTAAGTGGTTACGGCACCGCCTCGCTCATTTTTACCATTACCGATCCGGAGGTAAAACACCTGTATTATGATTTTAGTGGTCAGCTGAAACCCTATTTACTGCAAACCATTGACAATGGAGTAGGTGGATTATCGTCCTTAGCCTATACAACCTCTGTTCTCGAGCAGCTGCGCGATCGTGAGGAGGGGCGGATCTGGCCAACACGCCTGCCTATCGCTGTAAACCTGGTGAGCAAAATTAAAACAACCGATCAGATTACAGGTGCGGCTTATACCCAACGATATCGTTACCACGACGGTTACTTTGATCCGGTTGAACGGAAGTTCCGCGGCTTTGGTTTTATAGAATCCTGGGATTGTGAGGCCTATGAGGCGTTTCAGGCCTCCGCAGCAAGTGATCCGAAGGTGGCTGCCTTACCCGACAAGGACTTATGGGTGCCGCCCATTTACACACGTTCCTGGTTCATCACCGGCGCCTATGAACAAACACCGGCCATCTGCGCACAATACGAGACCCAGTTTTCCAAAGGAGATGCACAACAATGGAACATCCCTGCTTTTAAACGGGATGCTGACTGGAATGACCAGGATGCGGTCTCCATCAAACAAGCATATGCCTCTCTGGCCGGACAGTGCATTCGTACCGAGGTGTATGCAGAAGATAATACTGTTTTGGCCAATCATCCATACACAGTGTCGATGGCTACCGCGCTCGTTCGCCTGGTGCAGCCCCGGCTCAGCGGCCGTTATTGCAGTGCGATGCCGGTGGAAACCGATGCGTTGAGCTATACCTACGATCGTCACCCCGAAGATCCGCGCATCACCCAGAACCTGGTGCTTTCCATGGACCCATACGGTCACCCGCTTTTTAGCGCGGCGATCAGTTTTCCGCGTCGAAATGTTGCCGGCGCTGTGATTTATCCCGAACAACAACAGCTGCGTATCGTGGTGAGTGAAGCTGCTTATATCAACACCATCAATAGCGATGCCGGCAATCCTGATGCGTTCTGGCAACACCTTGGCGTAAACTGGCAGGCTCGTGGATACGAAATTGGAGGCATTTCAGCACCAGATGATGCGCCATTTACGCCAGCTGATTTGTGGCAGCAGGTTCAAACCGCTTTGGCGCATCCTGTCGGTCCGGTTGATCGTGCACCCTCCCGGACCTGGAGCCGCTTATTGAGCTGGAGTCGCAACGTATATTGGAATAACGATGGGACGGGTGCATCCCCGTACGGAGAAATAAATGCACTGGCTTTGCCGCATCACGTGGAAGCAGCCATCCTGGATCCGGAGGAAGTAGCCCATTCATTTGGTGATAAAGTAGATGATGCATTGCTTACCAATCGTTGCGGCTATGTGCTCCGGGACGGCTACTGGTGGAATTACGGACAGATGCAGCTGTACAACTGGAGCAGCGCACAATTCTTTCTGCCTGCGGAAACAAAAGCAACCATTAGCGGATTACTTCCTTCAGCAGTGCTCGATGAAAACGGATTTAACGGACGTACGACCGTTCAGTATGATCCTTATTGCATGATGGTGATCAAAACATCATCAGTGTTATCGGAAATCATTTCGATCGACGATGCGTATGAATATGATTACCACAGCATGTCACCGGTGCGTCATATTGACGCCAATTGGAACGTGGCGGAGGTACTTTGCGATCCTCTGGGCCAGGTGATTGCTACAGCGGTTTATGGGCAACTAAACGGGGCCGATACCGGCGATCTGCCGTTGGATCAGTACGTTATTCAGCCGGAGGCAACCTTTGAGGATGTCGTTGCTCATCCGGCCAACTACCTGCAAGGTGCGACCACTTATTTCTACTACGATTTATTTGCCTGGAAAAACAGGGGGCAACCTGTGAATGCAATTTGTGTGTCCCGTACTACCCATGTGCATGCGTTGACAGAAGAAGGAGCAGCCAGTGAACCACTGATGCCGGTCAGCATTGCATACAGCGATGGGCTGGGCACCATTTTGCAAACCAAGGCCAAAACAACACCCGGACCAGTGACCTTCAAGGTGGAGGATCCGGTTGACGATGCCCTGGCGGATACCTCCGTACAGGAGCGGTGGCTGGTAAGCGGACGCACGGTATACAATAACAAAGGCATGCCGGTGGAGCAATATCTGCCGTATTTCAGTGCGACACCTGACTTCGAAGATCAACACGATATCATCGATCAGCAACTTGTGCCTCCTCCCACAGTGATCCATTATGACCCTGCAGGTCGTGTTGTCCGCAGTGATTCACCAAAAGGTTTCTTTTCTAAAGTGGTTTATGGCCCCTGGGAAACAAGTTCCTACGATTTCAATGATACAGTGATCGATTCGCCTTACTATCGGTGGTTTATGGCCAGATATCCGGCCGATCCCGAACCCTGGCAGGAAAAAGAACTGCAAGCGCTCCATGCCGCACTGCCTTGTTACAATACCCCCTCGACCGTCGTGATGGATAATCTGGGCAACCCTATCAGGAGCATCGCCTGTAATCTTGGCGCTATCGGAGAACGTACCATTCCTGACGAGGTAGCCAGCCCCATGACGGCACCGGCAGCATGGAATGCTTTGCTGGAGGCCGGATATCTTACTAAACACCATCCGGGGGACACGGATGCCTGGGTGACAGCCGCCTTTCAGCCCTACCTGCCCGGTTTTCACGAGGCTTTCTTGCAACAGTTCCCCGGTAACGGGGAGCGTCTTGAAGATTACCTTGCACAGAGCTGTATGACTTCGCTGGCCGTATATGATATTATCGGGCAACAATTGTATCGTGCGGACCCCCGTCTTTTTTTGAAGTCGGTGCGGGAGGGAGCATCTTTGTTTAACTTCCGCACCGAGTATGGATTGGGAGGGCAGGTACTACAAACAGAAAGCGCTGATGCCGGTTTGCGCTGGTCTCTGTCGAATTTATCGGACAATCCTGTATGTTCCTGGGACAGTCGCGGATTCCGGGCCGCGAATATATATGATAATCTTCAGCGCCCACTTGGCACGTATATCACTGGAGGCGACCAGGCAGCACCGCTTGCCAATTGGGTGCAGTGTACGGTTTATGGAGAAACGGTTCCGGATGCAGCCGGCAGCAACCTGGTGGGAAAACCCTATCAGGATTATGACGCATCCGGGTTATCAATCGTGGAAGCATACAATCTTGCCGGCCTGCCTTTAAATAGAAAGACCTATTTACGCCCCGATTACAAAAACGAATCGAACTGGACGGCCCAGGCGCGACAGGATATTTTAAATGAGCCATCTTATAGGCGTTCGTGTATATATAATGCTTTGGGACAATTGACTGTCGAAACCCTTCCCGATGAAGCCATGCAAGCCTATAGTTATGATATCAATGGCTTCCTGCTCACAGGCAAACAGAAAATTGTTGACAGGCATACTGATGAAATGCAGCCCTGGGAAACTGTTATCACCAGCATTGCGTATGATGCCGCCGGCAATCGTACGCGGATAACCTATGGGAACGGCGTAACCACCTCATACACCTATGACGTGGTCACCCGGCAGGTCAGCCGCAGTTACACCACACGTGCGGTGACAAACACGCAGGAACAAAACCCTGTGTTACAGGATGTATATTACACGTATGATCCTGCTGGCCATACGATCAGCACAGTAGACAAAAACGATACGGAAGTCTTTAATAAAAACCAGAAGATTTCACCGGAAAGCACCTACACATATGATCCTGTCTACCGTATTATAGGTGCACAGGGACGCACCCTGCCTGCACTGAATGTGGAGCGCCGTAGTGATGCAGCAAAAAACAGTTTGAGTTTCGGGAAAGTAGCAGGTATCGGCGACCTGCAAAAACTGGAGAATTACACGCAGCGGTTCAGCTACGACGCTGGCAATAACCTGGTACAGAAACGTCACACTGCGGCCAGCGGCAGCAGGAGCCAGGTAATGACCATAGCGGGTACAAGCAACCGCTTGAACACATTGTCCGCTGGAAGTGCATCCGGCAATCTGCTGGATGCACCGCCATTTCAATATGATGGGAATGGCAACATGCTGACACTGTTTCCAGGAAGCGCGACGCAGGTAAACTGGAACTATCTTAATCATATTGCCAATGTCGTCATTATTGCCAGGGACGTAACAGATCCTGAAACAGGTGATAGTTACGCACTGAATGATGTTGAATATTACCAGTATAATTCCGATGGTAACCGTATGCGCAAGGTGACCGAACGTGTCGTCAACGGGGGGGCACAGGTTGAATACACCGAGAAAATTTACCTGGGTAATTACCAGCAGTGGCGCAGCTGGACCCTGCCCTCCGGAGCGGGACCAGCTAGTCCTGTGGAGCTGAGCGCCGAAAAGCATACGCTTATATTAAGGGACAGCGATGCCCCGGCGCTCATTACACACAGATGGGTGATCGCACCACGTGCACAATCCAATATTTCAGCGGGTGATATTCAATACCGTTATCAGCTGTGCGATCCGCTCGATTCGGTCACGATTGAAGTAAATGAACAGGCCGGGCTCCTGACCTTTGAACAATATTATGTGTATGGTGGAACGGCATTTACGCTCGCGCGCAGCCAGCTTGAGGCTGACGCGAAGGAACTGCGTTTCTGCGGTAAAGAACGCGATGCCACTACCGGACTCTATTATTATGGTGCAAGGTATTATGCGACCTGGCTGGGGCGCTGGATGAGTCCGGATCCGGCAGGACCGGTGGATGGCGCGAATTTGTATGAGTATGTGAGCAGCAATCCGGTGAAATATAATGACCCTACGGGAATGGGGCGCCAAAATGCGAGCAAGGCGGCTAATAGCGGTCCCACAAAAAAAAGGTCAAGGGCAGAAGCAGGTCTTGATGAAAGCGCCCCTCCGGCAAAAAGAAGGAATACAAAAAAGAAACTATTAAGCCGACCACAAATTTGGGCCAGAACAGCCATTGCAGATGTTCCGGAAGAAACCAGACAATCAGATCTCGACGGTATTGCAGAGAAGGAGGGAAGAATGAGTTATTTCGAAGTGGGTGAGGATATAGACAGAGCAGCAGAACAAGACAAGTATGTATTTAAGGATGGGGTCAGGGCCTTTCTAAAGATAAATGGTGCTGAAATTGGATCGGGCAAAAATGGGAAAGCGGGTGAAGATATCGTTATGTGGGACATGGGAAGAGAAAACCAGCGTGGTCTCAAGGATAACCCTCATGCGGAAGATTGGACCTTGTCTTCTTTCAGAAATGCAGTCGACGAGTCCGGGCAGGAACTTGCTGATTTTCTGACGGAAATAGCCCCTGGTAAAGAAGAAAACACTGGAGAAAATGTACGGGGCATGAACGTATTCAGTTTAAAGATAAACTTCTCCCCCTGCCTGGGATGTGTAAATACGATACTGCTATTTAAGGAATATCTGGAAGATCAGTTAAATGAAGAGGTGGTCCTCCGGGTTAAATTCTGGCGGCCTTACGATTTGGCGCATACTACTAAAAAATCAACGGCTGAGACAGCAAAAAATTTCAGGGAATCTGTTGATAAGCTTAGAGCAGGAAATGTATTCGTTAGAATGCAGTCCGATGAATCCGTTGGAAAAATGGTCCCTGAATGGGAGGTGCCAGAGTATCCAAAAGCAAATATGGGTATAATCTATGGTGCCGATTTTGAACGGGGAATAACCGGGAGATGGACTGATCAGAATATTAATCGTAAGGCAGCTGCCTAATTTGTTCATTTGAAACTATTTAATGATGATTAATGACTTTCTTAATATTAACCCTGACATCGATCTGATGACTGCAGACCTTTTCAGCCCGGAGGCACTGGCACAGTACCACTGGCCCGACGGCACTGACAGAAAAGTATTGCTGCAAAGCTTGCGGATCCGACAGCGATTGTTAAAAGTATATCCCGATAATAAAATTGCGGCGACACTGGAGTCGCTTGGAATTCACAGTGCGCATCATATTGCTTCTATTGGAAGGTTGGCTTTTGCACAAAAAGCCATGCCGGCGATCACCATACTTGATGGCATGCAGGATCCAAAAGCTGTGTGTGCGAAGATTTACGCCAACGCTGAACGCATCCGGCGTGCCAGTTTTGAGCTGGCACTGGCCCAGCCGCCCGGCATGAAACGGACGGTGGCGGATCCATCCGGCTTGGAAATCGGCCCTGATTTCCAGAAAGGTATTCCGGACTACCAGCGCCTGTTCGGGCCGATGATCACCTGTGACTGTGAAGAGTGTCAAAGCATTTTTGGCCCGGCAGCCTATTTTACGGACCTTATGCGGGTGGTGACACAGTACGTGACACCGCCACTGGAAGCGCTCTTTTCACTGCAGCATCGTCGTCCGGATTTGTGGACGATGCCGCTGGATTGCCCTACTGCGGAAACCGAGGTGGGTTATCTTGATATCGTAAACGGTATCCTGCAGCAAAATTTACGGGCGAATTACACCGATGGCACTGACCCTTTGAAGGAGCTGGCATCTATGCCATATCCGTTTACAGCTCCCTTTAACCAACCGCTGCTCAAGATCCGTGGCGGCCTGGAAGGGGCAGGTGCCAGCCTGACCGGCATGTACAAGCTACTGGAGACAACACCTCCGGCTGCTGCAGCGGAAATGTTGAACCTTTCGCCGGAACAATTGTCGCTTGTGACCGGTTCACACGCTTTTTCACTGGCGCAGCTGTATGGATTCCACGATGTAAGCGTTTCAGATGCGGAGCTGTGCACTTTGTTATCGGATCAGAGAATATTTCTGGAGCAGACCGGTCTGCTCCCCGATCAGCTGGAAGCGATGGTCTATCAGAATCTGAAAAAAGGAGCCGGCAGCTATGTGATGCTGGATAGCGGCAGCCAGGATATTACTACTGAAGAATTTTCAGATAGTAAGTTGACGGGCTCCATCACCATTGAAGGTTGGATCTACCCGTCAGAACCTAACCTCGCCATGGCGATCATGGGCAAAAATACAACACAAGAGTTCTACATTGGTTTAAACGTTGATGGCAATCAGAAATTTTTCAACTGTAAATACCGGATTGAAAATGGCCAGGCTAGTTTTTCTTCGGAGGCAGCAATCCCGGTGAATGAATGGACCCATATCGCCTGGACACGTGATGGGAATGGGACAAACCAGATTTATATTAATGGTTTGTTCGATTCCTCCCATTCACGAGAGCCCTGCAAAGCTTTGGAACCGGAAACATCTACCGCTATTGGCATCGGCTATGTTAATGGGAGCGGGGTTTCATCTTTTCAGGGTGGCATTACCGAACTCCGCCTTTGGTCTGAAGTTCGTACAGCTTCTCAGATCCAGGAGATGATGTACCACCGTTTGCACCATTACACGGAAACAGGGTTGTTTGCTTATTGGCCACTGAATGAATCAGCGGGCACGACCGCAAAAGATCTTGGCCGGCATCACTATAATGCCACCGGTAACTACAGGACTGCCTTTAGCGGATCTGTTCCGGCCGGAACGCTTACTGAGATCGTTCCGTCCCTCATGCACGGTCTTTTTCTGAACAACCTGCTGTCATCAGGTCAATATATCTCAATTGCAGGACCTGGTGATATTTCGCGGGATGAGGCTCAATGGAAACTTCTTGCCAATCCAATATTGACGGGACTTTCGGATCATGCATTATCACAGATTGCTGTATATATCCGCATGCAGGCACAATCGGGGTGGGCATTTGAGGAGCTTGACTGGCTGTTGAAATCCGTCGTCCATATCCTCGATATCCCGGCACAATCAACAATCAATGATGCCATTATTGAATCGGTGGGGCTGGTGGCCGGGCTGATAAGCGTCTATGACATCCCTATTGATGAGTTGAGCAGCTTTTGGTACGACATGAAAACCTACGGACGCGGAAATGAGACGGCCCCGAATGATCTCTGGGACCGCGTCTTCAATTCACCACCCTTCATGGCAGGCAGTGCAAGCGGGGACCAATCCGATTATTACCGGCCGCAGTATGCTGCGAATCCGCTTTTCTCCTCTCCGGTATTATCGTGGAGTTTTAAAGATTCCGCCAATTCTCAGAATCAAAGAGTGGGCAACCAACTGGCGGCAGCACTGAATATTTCTGCCCAGGACCTGTATACGATTATTCAATCCATTACAGAAGCATCGGCCACCGCTCTTGAACTTAGTGTTCCCCAGCTTTCCCAATTCTATCGCATTGCCCGTTTTGCCCAAATGCTGAACATGAGCGTGCCCGATTTTATTCAATTGAGTTCGCTTACAGGAGTTGCGCTCACCAGTACTAAATTATACTGGACCCTTACGGAGGTGACCCGCTTGTCAGAAACGGCCGAATGGATGAAAAAGTGGCGACTGACGGTCGGCCAGCTGACTTATCTTACATCATCTGTCGTCCCGGGCCCGGGTCTGGGCCTGGCTGAACCCTCATCGGTAAACAAAGTGCTGGGCGATATGGTGCAGTCCAGTGCACAGGTAATGGTCACCCCGGCACTTTTTATCAGTGATCGCACAGATGCTGCCGCCGCGCAGGCGATTTGCAACCAGTTGCAGGCCTCACAGGTCATTGACGGTAACGGCGTGGTGCTTTTGAACAGATCAGCACTTACCGCTGCCGGGATTTACGAAGTATTAAATTCCAATCCGGACGTTACCGATCAGATTTTCCCTGCCGGCGATGAAAGGAGTTGTGTTAGTTTCACATCGGCTGGCTCCGGCAAAGCTTCCTTCGGTTTCGATCCTTTTACAGATAACACGATACAACAGACCAATTGCTTTACCATCAATGCCTGGGTAAAACCCGACACCATCGATTCAAAGACCTGGCAGCAGATTATAGGCCACGATCAGGGCGGAGCTTCCGATACACAGGTATCACCGACGCTAAGGCAGGTGCAAGGTGCCAGGGGCGACTTGCAGGTCTGCATGTCCTTTGAAGGTAAATTTTATCAAGGCAAGATCAGCAATTATTTCAAAGATCCCGCCGAATGGGTCTATGTGAGCTGGGTAAATGACCATGGTGACTGGAAGGTATATCGCAATGGGGTCCCGGTACCTTTCGTGTCATCGATGGCCGCTGTTCCGGGTGTGTACAAGCAAAGCGGGCCTTCTCCATCTTACGTGTTTGCCAATGGATTTAACGGATCAATATGCAACGTTTCGATCTGGACCATCCCTCGGACTGCGACAGATATCCAGTTGGATATGGCCAGGTGCGGTTATATGCATGATGCGGATTTACTGGCCTTTTGGCCCCTGGACGAAGGAACAGGCGATTCCCTCAACAACCTGGCAGAAAACAGTGAAGCGGTGAACGGAAAGCTTTCGGGCACCTATGAATGGGGTTATACCGACGGTGCCATCGCTGCGCGTACGGAGTCTTTGAGGATTACCGAATTACTGCAGGACGCGTTTACCGCCCAAAATCTGCTGGTGGTGAAAACCCTTGCACCGGTTGCGGGCGTGAATACGGAAAAGATGGCCGGGATCTCCCTGCTAACTTCCGGTGAAATAGACAATTCTTCCATCTTTGAAACGCCCCCTTACAGCCCGTATCCTTATTCAACTAATATGCTGCTGTGTGCCACTCCCGACAGCGCGTCGTCAGAAATTCGCAACACCTTTCTGCCCGTTCTGCAACGCAATGCCGCCGTGACGCGTTGGTTTAACCTTACCGCACAGGAAGTCGGCGGAATCGCCGGCTATTCCCGGGTGCTTGGAGACAACCCCATTTCATACGGCACGCGATGCTGGACCCTTGATCAATTGATGACACTAAGCGATTACAAGTCTTTGCAAGGTCTTTGCAACGAAACGAACGGCTTGATGGATTATTTCCGGCAGGCAAACGACAGTGGTACCAATACACCATCCGGCAGCCAGCTTGCCCTGCTCTCCCGGCTGACCGGCTGGAACCTCGAGGAACTCAACCGGATTGTCAGTCAGCCTTATTTTGGTACTGTTAACTTCAATACGGTTGCCGGCCTCCGGAAGCTGGCAAGTGTAATGGCCATGGAATTGAAACTCGGAACGGGCATTGCCACGCTCAACCTGCTGCGCGGGCTTGCGGAGGAAAACCTGTTTGTCGATACCCAGACGCGATATTGGCAGCATTATACCGATGCGGCCACCGCAACCACAGCGATGCTCGATAAAAAAGCCGGCGCTAAAGCCATCGAAGTACTGGATGCCACACTTGTTAAACGGGTACGGGGAGCGCTTTGCGAGTGGCTGATCTGGGAATTGCAGACCGGCATCAGCGGTGTAAAAAACCTGCAGGACCTTTATGAATACCTGCTTATCGATGTGAACATGTCTCCCGATGTGAAGACATCGTGGATGGTGGCATCTATGAACAGCCTGCAACTGTATGTAAACCGGATCATCAACAACCTGGAGCCCGGGGTAACCAATAATATTCCCGAAATCTGGTGGGAGTGGATGAGTACCTACCGTGTTTGGCAGGCAAATCGTGAACTATATTTGTATCCGGAAAATTATGTGGATCCGTCGCTGCGTAAATTCCAGAGCCCTGAATTCAAAACGTTTATCGGCGAGGTTTCGAAGGGGCAGGTGACGGATGAAAATGTGAAACAGGCACTTGCCCATTATCTGGAATCTGTAAACGAAGTGGCAAGCCTGGAGCTGATAGACGGCTATGTAGAGCCTTTTTTTCTGACGGCAGCAGCGGAACCGGAAAGCAATGAAAAAAGGGCCATTCAACTGATCGGCCGCTCGAGGAAAGAGCCCTGTGTTTTCTATTTCCGCACGGCGCTTGCCATTACCAGCACCGCTGCCCTGGACCGGGGTACTTCCAAAGACGAAGCGACCTACATCCAATTCGGGCCCTGGCAGCAAATTAACCTGCAAATAAACTCCAATTACCTCTCTACCGTGATGGCGTTCGGACGGCAATTTATATTCTGGGTAGAGCAGACAGAAATTATCAATACAGAAAGTGACAACCGAAAATACACCTCGGTTTATGCGGCTGTTTATTATTCCTACCGGGATTTCTCGGGTAAATGGGTGGCGCCGGTCACATTCGTGAAAGACTATCTGGTGGATATATTCGGCCCGGCAATTGCTACCGATCAGATAAACTATTACGAGTCCTATTTGGGGGGCGCCCGTTTGGGCAATTCCCAAACAGAAGACAAATTCTACAAGGCGAGAAGTTGGAACCAAGTCGGGCTTCAGGTGTTGCCGGCTACCAAAACGGAAGGAGAACGGATCCTTGTCACAGTCGGGCCACTGGTGAGTTGCCCGGCGTCAATGGAAAACCCACCCACTAAGGAGGATACCCCTGACTTGATCCCTGCCGCCGCCGCCTATCAGAAAACATTGTATGCAGCAGCGAAAAGGGCGTATGACTGCAAAGGGAAAGTTACGACCATCATACCCGCCGGTACCCTCAGCAGCGCCATGGAGATTATGAATTGGAAGCTGCACATGGACAGCTCGAACGCCACTTTTGTCAATTACGCCACCGTACCAACAGATGATAAAACAGGTATGGTATTTTATCCCGATTCGCCGGACAATGATGCCGAAATAGACAATGGTTACAGGGCCCCGGACGCTTCCTGGCCAATGCTGATGAATATGGAATTGGTGACGGGAACTTCCATTAAGTCCCTTTATACAGATGTACCCGGAACTTTTTCAGCTCCACCCACGGGATACAGCGTAGAAGATCCGATGTATAATGTTTTAAACCCCGTATTTTTTAACGGTTCGCTTTTTGCCACGATTCCCTGGGATAAGTATCAGGGCCTTGCTGAATTCACGGTGTCCTGCTGGGTGTATCTCAGGCACGAGGAAAGCGTCCAGAAGGATCAGAATCTGTTGTCTTTGATGGTGAAAAACGGCAATTCATGGTATGGCTGGGATATGTCTGCTACTGGCGGGAAGTTCCAGTTTGGCATCGGCCTGCAGAATGGTATAAGCACACAGATCAGACAGGGGACGACAGAAGAGAAGAAATGGCATTTCCTGGCCCTGACAGTACGCTCAGGAAACAAAATTACAGCTACTGTCAATGACGCATCCTACGCCTATTCGATTCCCTATTCTCCAGTACTGCCATCGCCTTCCCAACAACTGACAGTAGGGAAGAGTCATGATGGCAATCATGCTTATACACAACTTTTTGGCTCTCTTGCCAGTTTAAAGTTATGGAAATCGCCTCTTTCTGAGCAGGAATTGCAGAACGAATATAATTCCAGGGGGGTAAGACCCGGCAATGAGCAGGTCAGGCGTCTGGGAAACAGTGCTGCAGGCTTTCTTTACAATGCACAGAAGCAATCTTATCTGGTGCTTCCGGGCTTTGAAGCTGCTGTCTTAGGGGAGACCTTGAATGCGACCTACGACAGAAGCAAAGGCAACCTGGAGGTTGACTTTTTACGGTCGCCGTTAGAGAAGAACACTGTAGTGGAAATGAGGATGATACGGGTGAATACCGACGCGCTGCCTGTGCTGATGCAAAAGTTAGCCAAAGCGGGCGTAAATGAACTGTTAAGACCTGCTTCGCAATATTTGCCGGAAGAGACGCCCCCTGTCACGCCAGCGAATAACCTCCGTCTTCCCGAAACCAATATCATGAATTTCTCCGGTGCCTTCAGCACCTATTTCTGGGAAATTTTCTTTTATGCGCCGTATTTCATAGCAGAAAAATTAAGATCTGCCCATAAATATCCCGAAGCTGAAAAATGGTATCAGTATATCTTTGACCCCACCAACCAGGCGACCCCCGTTGCTTACTGGCCGTTGAACCGGATGTTAATGGATCAGTTCCCGGATATGGCAGGCGGGGAACCCGCCATACCCCAAAATCTCACATCGACCTCCGAAAATGCACTTCCCTTCTCCTACGGGCAGCGTGAGATTTTGACCTTTACGCCAAGCACAGATCACCCGTCAACGCTTTCCGTTGCAACTTCGAAAGCGTTTAATTCACCTGAATTCACCGTAGGCGCATGGATTAAACTGAAATCTCTTCCCCGGTATCCCGTTCGCTATGCTGTGGTTTGCTCCCAGTCTTCATACACAGGATTTGGGTTGGCGATTGTTGATGGTAATGCCAGTAAGGGAGAATGGTACGTGACACTTGAAGCCGGCTCTTCTACCGCATGGGGATATGCCAACTCAGCCGCTCAGGTGGGTATTGACAAATGGTTCCATGTCGCGGGAACCTACGACGGTCAATGCCTGCGGACATTTATCAACGGTAATCTAAGTTCATCAGCGGCCTGTGAGAATTATGCGTGTAGTTCACAAAGGGTACTGTCTATTGGTAGTGGTAATACATGGGGGAACGTGAACACTAATTATTTTGACGGATCTATAGCGGACGTTATCCTGTTCGATCAGGCCTTGTCTCCTGGAGAGTTAAAGCAGATGTATGAGGATTATCCGCAATTGTCGCTCAACAGTAATTTCTGGAACTTTCGTCCGTTCCGCCGCATCAATATGCAGTCGCTGTATCACATTCTCAATGGAGACGCCTGGGAAGAATCCTTTTTTCAACCGGCAAAATATTATACTGCCTCCCTCCAGATGGCCGTCTACGCGTATGATCCGTTTGATCCGGATACATTGGCCCGTCTGCGCATCAACTCCTGGCAGAAAGCGACCTTTATGCGTTACCTCGACAATCTCCTCAGCTGGGGTGATTCGTTGTTTACCCAGGATACCTGGGAAACGCTCTGTGATGCGACCATGCGTTACACGCTTGCAAACACACTGCTTGGCCGTGTTCCCGTCAGGAAGGTTACGGGAAATCCGCAACCTACAATGGATTACAACAACATCGAAGCTGAATACGGTGCAGACAGCGTACCTCCCTTCCTGATCGATATGGAAAATCAGCTCGCCGGGCTGGGAGCGGACGCTACCTTACCGGAACAGGTATTGAGTATGGTGGATGCGTATTTTTGCATTCCGCCAAACAAACAACTGCTAAGATATTGGGAGCTGGTGACTGATCGCTTATACAAACTCCGCCATGGCCTTTCCATTACCGGCGCACCGAATGCCGTTCCGCTGTACGGTTCACCGATTGATCCAAATGTGGCGGTTGCAGCAGCAGCAACGGGAGGCATGAGCGCCGTTGTAGCCTCCTCATCCATCCCTGTTGTACCCTGGTACCGCTTTAATTACATGATTACACAGGCGCGTTCAGTGACCGCTGAAGTGCTTCGTCTCGGTAGTGAATTGCTCGCGGCCCTGGAGAAAAAAGATACAGAATATCTGTCGCGGTTACAGGCAGGTTACCAGATCGTCATGAACAACTTTACCGCGCAGATCAAAGCCAGCCAGATCAATCAGCTCCAATACCTCGGGGAGGGACTCCGGGCTAACCTTGATAACGCGAGGTCTGTTCATGACACCTACCAACGTTGGTTAGCAAAGCCTATCAATGCGGAGGAAGCAGCAGCGCTTGAGCAGCTTGGCGACGCCGTAACAGAACATAGAATTAGCCTTGGTGTTAAAATAATTTCCGTATTTTCTTATCTGATTCCGACTGTTTTCGGCGCGGCGAATGG
>DASULB010000240.1:0-4602 GCA_036278455.1 Chitinophagaceae bacterium
CAATAAACTCTCATCACCGCAAAGTGACAAAATGGCTCATTCGTTAAACCCGAACGGGCCGACTCAAATTAATTTTAAAAATCCTTGGTGGCGACTTAAAAATAATGCAGGGTGGCGACTTCCTTCGAGATTTTACAAACGATCCTGTTGAACAAAACCCTGTCAATACGTTTTTATTTTAGAAAAAATAAACTTACTTTTAAATTTTTCGACCATTTCTATAATTTATTTTTGAGGCAAAGCGGAATATTTGCACCAATAATAAATGTCCGGAATGGCAAGGCTGTCCCTGAAATCGTCATTAAGACAAGTGTAAAATATACATGGGAAGTACCGCCAGTTCCAGACAGTGTGTAGTAAAGGCATTTTCGATTGGCTGCATCGGCTGATAAAGCATTGATGTACGATTGAGCATATAAAACTTGAAGTTATTGCATTCCACATGAAAACAGATCCGTACAATGATCGGCTTGATCCATATGCATGGACGCTTCGCGAATTATATGAGCAATACGCTTTTAGTTTGCTGCAATTTGCGTACGCAATGCTCAAAAACAGAGAGCAGTCTGAAGAGGTAGTGAACGACGTTTTTTTAACCATCTGGAAAAAAGGGGACGACCTAAAGAAAGTCCGACGCATTTATCCGTACCTGTGTCAGGCCGTTAAGAACAGGGCGTTGGATTACCTGGCAGCTTCCCGGAAGAAAAAGGAATGGTCGTCGCTGGATCTGGAAGAAAATCATATTGCCTTTGCGATGAATCCTGAGCATATTTTGCTGAATAAGGAACTGGGTGGCCGGCTGACCCAGGCCATTCAGGATCTTCCGCCTCGCTGCCGGATGATCCTGCGTCTCGCAAAAGAAGACGGCCTGAAGGCACGCGAAGTAGCAGCATTACTGAATATCTCGGTCCGGACGGTGGAGGCACAACTGGCGATCGCATTGAAAAAGATCGGAGAATCCCTTCTGCCCTATATGCCGGAACAAAAAATGCTGCAACGCGATAAATTCTCCAAGCCGGACTAGACGTAACTAAATCGATGGGCCAATGCAAGGAGGAGTTATCCCTTTTGGGTGGACATCATTTTGAGGTCGGAGATATCAATGTGGATGCCACGGATGGGAACCTGAACCTTTACCGAAAATATGCGATCGAACGCCATAACGCGGATTTAATCGCTGGCTGAAACTGAATGCTAAAGCGGCTTGTAATGATCCGAATTCATTTGGATTTTGGATGCTCTGCCGCCGTATCCCTTCTTTCTTATAAACGCTCTTTTCCTAAAGCGAGCTGTACCCTCCAAAACACTTTTCTTTAGCGATATCTGCATATTCACCACTCAGATGCAATGCGCAGATATTTTATCGGGTTATTTCTTTTTTATTTTTGATCGTAGTAAATTTTCCTTAGCCTTAAATTTTACGATATCCGTTATTAGCTTTAGAGGGATTGGTTTATCGAGCGGGAATTGAACTGAGCCTTTTCCTGTTTTATAAGCAGAAAGTGCTTTTTTAAATGCATCGGTTCCTGCAGGTGTAGGATAGAATCCTATATGTGCTTTAAAGGCTGCAAAGTATACGAGGTACCGGTCATGAAGGTAGAAAGCGGGTATTTCATAACTAATCCGTTCTTCAGCTTCCGGGGCGGCTTTTTTAATGGTCGCCCGCACCTGTTCCAGAATCTTTTGAATGTCTTTTGGGAAGCCTGCTATGTATTCATCAATGTCGCGGGCTTTCGGCTTTTTAACTTCCATAAATGCTGTAATTTAAAGTATAACCTGCAGTGCTCTTCTAATTTACGCCATCAGGAAACATTTATAAGGGTGGCAGTCATTGCCATGGAATTTACCTGGTGTCCTCTTTTTTTATCGGCGGTGCCATGGGCATGCTGCTGTTGCACCTGGGGTGCACTCGAATCAGGACTGATAAACGCCAGTCATAATTATTGTTCTTCAACTAGCGATAAGATGTTACCGGCAGGATCTTTAAACCAGGCAATATTGGGGCCTTTGTTTTGATCAACGCCGCGAAGAATGCCCTTCTCATCTGTTTTTATTTCTCCTTCATATTGTTCAAAGCGAACTCCTTTTTTTGTTAGTTCAGTCACGGCGTCATCAATGTTTGTCACCAGAAAATTGAGAACAGTAAACGTGGCAGGTTCATGGCTGGGTTTGGGATAAAGGATAACATCCTGGCCACCATCTAAATTAAGTTCCAAGATTCCCATGGAATTGTCTTTTACATCCAACCCCAGTACTTCGCCATAGAAATGCTTTGCTTTTTCACGGTCGTTTATCGAAAAACTGCTAAATGCTTTTGCATGCTGTAACATGATGTGTCCTTTTATGTATAAGTGAAGAAAATATATTTCCTTATAAGAGCAAATATAGCGTTACCATCGATAAATAATAAGGGTAAACACGGCATATTAAGGGGCAATTGCGACATCTTTTATTTTGTCATTTGCAGCATTGAATGCTGATTCAGATGGAGAGAAACCTTAGTATGCTGTTAACCGTAAGGATCTATTTTCTCTTAACCCGTTGTTTGCCGGGCAGTTTGAGAAGAATCTTGTGCCAGCCCGGCGATGCGGCGAAATCTTTTTCCGTAATAACTGCCGATAGTTAGGTCAATCAATATGTTAAGTATGGAAATCATAGTGATGCCACGGCATAACTGGCGATGGCCGGAAGGTAGGTGAGCGGCAGAATGCAACGGATTTCCAACGATTCTGGTCACTTTTCGACAATTAAGTCCGGGATTAAATGTGTTTGAAGTAAGAAATCTAGTTTTGGCCGGGACCGTTGACGGGTCTGATGGAATTCAAACAAATCCTAGGGGCAGAGTATTCTTATATGCCAGGAAGGACTATTTGCCTATCATCATTTCAGCAATTCTGTTTGAGATGGTCAGTCCCTGGATCCGGGAATACCAATATATATGCGTGCCCTCTCAGTGCCATTTGGAATCTCATTTGAAAAAAAGCATACTTCTTTAAAATAGTGGATTCATTTAGAAGATATAAAAACATCAGGTATGTAACATGGTTTTCTGCTTCAATCGATAAGCATAAGTTCTTTTGGAAGCTTATTGAGCATAGGAAGCAGCTCCGTAAATTTGCCGTTTAGCATTTCGGGTGGTTAGATCGGACTGATGGTGCATTTCCTTCTTCCCTCCCGTATCCAGTGCCAGATTAGTTTATTTCTTGCCAATTGATAAGGTGGAAGGTTTTCGATCATCTTTTTGATCATCAGGGTCAGAATCCCATAGAATTTTATTTCGAAAACAAAAACTTAAACCGGTTTCCGGTGAAGGCGATCTTATATTTTAACGCCCACCCGCAATGCTTTTAATCCATCAAGTCCCTGCAGCCTTTCAAGGTCCAGGTATTCCAGGTCATCCTGGAGAATCCCGTTTTTCTGCAGGTAGTGAATGTGGGAAATATATTCTTCGATATCTTTTTGGTGAAAATATATTAAAGCGATTTTACCAGGCTGGGTGAGCCGTTCTTTGCTGTTCAGGATATGTACTTTGTCAATGCGTTTTTTCATCATCTCATAACGCACATTATAGCCGCCTTCGACATCAAAACGGCGTTCATCATTCCTGAAACTGATGTCGATGACATTGGTATTGATAAAGATGAGCTGCGTAGTCTGCAGTTTCTTGGACAATTGTGGCAGTAGTGCCTGCGTTTGTTTCGCAATTTCAGCCATGGAAGAAAGTTGTACCAATCGCAGATTCTTCAGGTAGAAGGGGTAAAACGGGGTCTGTGGAGTAATGGACTGGCCGATATAAATGTCATATTCTATGCCATCACTTCTGAATTTTTCAAAATAGCACGGGTAAATTTCCTGAACGGAGGCATTCATCTTTTCCAGTTCAGTACCAATGATACGGTTGATTAATTGTAATGTGTTTTCCAATTTCCGGCGATTGGCGTAGGCTTTCCCATCCGGTTTTATCGCCTCATAATATTCATTGATGAGGGCTGCATTGGCGTCCCCTCTTCTACTGATAAGTTCAAGAAACGGCATGGCCTCATTTTCCAGAAAAAGATAAAGCCTGAACTCATCTTCGGGATTAATGTATTCGGTGATCTGCTTTCGCCAGGTGGTTGCTTTAAAGATGATTTCGTCTATGAGATGGAGCGGATGTCCTGTCTTCATTTTGAGAAGCACCTTATCTAATAGTTCGAGTTGGAACTTCATGTCATTTCTGACTGCATTATTGCGTTCAATCGTCGAATTACGGATATCAATGGCCCCATAAAGGGGGTACACATCCGGGAAATGAACATGTTCCATCACCGCCTGCTTCCCCGATTGCCTGTGCTGGATGAAGTTCCATGCTGCTTCATTAAAGCGCCAGAGTACCGAGGGGTGTAGCGCCGTAAACTGATCCTTGATGACGTTGTCTATTCTTAAATTAAAATTATGTATAGTAGTCTGTAAAAGCTGTTCCAATAAGGGGATGGCCGGCGTCAGGCTTGACAATATATCGGCCGGGAGCGCATTTTCTTTGACTGAAAATAGCTGTAGGATTCCGACCAGTTCCTTTTGGAAAAATATCGGAACAATAGCAACCGCCTTTATAACCATTGC
>DASULB010000241.1:0-3671 GCA_036278455.1 Chitinophagaceae bacterium
CAGGAAATAACTAAAGGGGCAGGCGTCTGGTGGCAGTGTCTGGTGTAAGTGTCTTTTTAATCGGGCGCCGGCAGGTTCAGCGTAGGCTTGGGTAATTGCTGCATATCCGGGTGCACCGGAAGGGTAAGGGCATGGGGAACCAACAGGAATGAATTCCCTTTCTGGAAAGTGAGTTTTTCATTCAGCCGGATATAGCCTGTCCCAATGGTACTGGTCTTGAAAAACAGGCCGCTGTACCCATACCCGGTAAAATGTGTTTCGGGAAGGGGAAATTCAAAGGCCGGACGGCGGCAAACCTCGTTATAACTGAAGGACTCAAATGGAAACAGCAGGTTCATGGGCGAACGAAGCACCGAGGTGGACTTCATGCTCACCGTGGGGTAAGTTGCACTGGTATAAGGTGTTCTGAGCGGCTTTCCGGACAAAATATCATGGCAGAGCAACAAGCACCCGCCAAATACAATGGTCCATATCGCCAGAGAGGTTCTTTTCATTAAGGTACAAATCTACAAAACATTCTATTTATAAACGATAAAAAGCGGAAAATAGTTTAAATGGGGCGTGATTTTGATGAATGGTAGCTTTACAGGGGCGCGCAGCGGGAAAAAAAGTTGATTAAAATCTGAATTTGTATATCTTTACGATAATGTATAAGGAACAATCTTTCGGTGAGGGGTTTGATGATTTGAAGGAACTGATCCGGCAGTTTGAAAATATGCGGGAAGGAAGGTCCCACGACTTCCTGGACGAAGATTCCTTTGAACTGATCATTGATTATTATGATGATCAGGATGAATTGAATAAAGCCCTTCAGGCTGCTGAACTTGCTGTTGAGCAGTTCCCTTTTTGCGCGTTGCTTTTACTGAAGAAGGCCGATTTGCTCATTGAAGCCAAACGGTATGGCGAAGCGCTCGGTCTGCTGGAGAAAGCGGACGCCTATGATCCCGGCGACATTTACCTGTATATTCTGAAAACCGACGCCTGTCTTGGACTTGACAGACATGAGGAAGCGGCTGCCATCCTGGAAGACGGGCTGCAGCGGTTTTCCGGAGAGGACAGAACCGAGCTCCTGTTGGAGCTGGCGGACGTCTATGACGACTGGGAGGAATTCGACAAGGTATTCGATTGCCTGAAGATGACCCTGGAGATTGACCCGGGCAGCGAGGAAGCCTTGCATAAGATCTGCTTTTGGGCCGAGTTTACCGGCAGAATGGAGGAAAGCATCAAGCTCCATACAAATATTGTCAATGAGTTTCCCTATAGTGAACTGGCGTGGTTCAACCTGGGATCGGCCTTTCAGGAGCTCAAGTTGTATGAAAAGTCCATTGATGCCTACAAATACGCGATCGCCATTCATGAGAAGTTTGAATACGCTTACCGCAACATGGCCGATGCGTATATCCGGTTGCGTAAATATCCCGAGGCCATTGAGACCCTGCAGCGGCACCAGGAGATCGCCAAACCGGACGACGTTATTTTTGAAGCGATCGGTTACTGTTATGAAAAGCAGAAAAAATATGACCAGGCGCGTTATCATTACCGCAAGGCCTACCATATCAATCCCAACGACGACCGCCTCTACTTTCGGGTAGGGCGGACCTACATGCTGGAACTCCAGTGGGCCCAGGCCGTGCAATACATCTCCACCGCACAGAAGCTCAACGGACGAAGCAATGAATATTGCCTGGCACTGGGTGAATGTTATCTTCAGTTGGAATCCTTTAAGGATGCACTGGCGCAGCTGTTGGAAGCGGTCAGGCTCCGGCCCGCCAGCTCACGCTCGCGGCTGTACTTTATCCGCGGACTCTTTCTGGCCGGTTACCTGGAAGAAGCCCTTATACAACTTACCCTGGCGGAAGGTGAAACCGGTGACAAACCGGTTTATCACTATTACCGTTGCGGGATATTACTGGCCATGGGCCGTTCCAAAGAAGCGCTCCTGCAGCTTGAGTCGGCCCTCATCGCAGCACCCAGGCAGCTGAAACGGCTGCTGGAATTAAACCCTTCGGTCCTGCAACACAGCGGTGTCGTGGACCTGCTCGCACGTTACCGCCAAAAAAGGTAATTTGAACATACAGGATGGGAGATAGTTAGTAACTTTGCTCCCGTTTTATATTCATTCATTTAAATCCCTTAAGCAAAAACATCAGCATGAATTTTAACCTTAGCCAGATTCCTGAAAGAACCCAGCAGCCCAGGCAATATGGCCTGACCATGGTCATGGACAAAGGCCTGAGTATCCCGGATACCAAGAATTTTTTATCAGTTGCAGCACCACATGTGGATATTGTAAAGTTGGGTTTCGGAACTTCTTTTGTGACCCCTAACCTAAGAGAGAAACTGGATGTTTACCGGGAATATAACATACCGGTATATTTTGGAGGAACTTTGTTTGAAGCTTTTTTAATCCGGAATCAATTTGAAGATTATATAAAGGTAGTAGAGGATTTCGGGATCAGCTATATGGAGGTTTCGGATGGGTCGGTGATCATTCCCCATGCCGAGAAATGCGGTTATATTGAGAAACTGGCCAAGCACGGCACGGTACTCAGCGAGGTGGGATCAAAGGATATCACCAATATCATGCCCCCCTACAAATGGGTGGAATTGATGCGTACGGAACTGGAAGCCGGCGCGAGCTACGTGATAGCCGAGGCACGCGAAAGCGGGACGGTGGGTATTTACCGTGATTCAGGAGAAGTACGTCAGGGACTTGTACAGGAGATCCTCACGCAGATCCCCGCTGAAAAGATCGTCTGGGAGGCGCCCAAAAAAGAACAGCAATACTATTTCCTGCAGCTGGTGGGATGTAATGTCAACCTTGGCAATATCGCGCCCGCAGAAGTGATCCCGCTGGAAGCCATGCGGGTAGGTCTGCGCGGCGAAACATTTCAACTTTTCCTGGAGGGCTAAAACGGCGTCACTGCCGTAAGGATCCTGGTCACCCGGGCGGCTACAGGTCGTCTGTGCAAACTAACATACCGTGCGAAAATTTGGTCTGACAGGCTATCCGTTATCACATTCCTTCTCCAAAAAATATTTCTCTGAAAAATTTAAAAAGGAAGGCATAACGGGCTGCACTTATGAAAATTATCCGTTGGCATCCATTGAGTTGTTGCCCCGGCTCCTGGAGACTGAACGCCCTGAAGGGCTGAACGTCACCATTCCGTATAAAGAGGTCGTGATCCCTTTTCTGACCCGGCTGGATGCTGCCGCCGCGGAAATAGGGGCTGTCAATTGCATTCACTTTACAACCGCCGGCGCAACGGGGTTCAATACGGACGTCATCGGCTTCGGCCGTTCGCTCAAGCCTTTGTTGCAACCCTCGCACACCCGGGCGCTGATCCTCGGTACGGGAGGCGCGGCGAAGGCCGTCGCCTTCACGCTCACCCAACTGGGCATTGGCTTTGCGTTCGTAAGCAGGAAGGCCGATCCGGCGTTTCTCCGTTATACGGACCTGGATGAAGGCACCCTTCGGACCTATACCGTGATCATCAATACCACGCCCCTGGGTACAACCCCCAATGTCCATGAAGCCCCGCAGCTGCCTTACCATCTGGTGGGACCGCAACATTTGCTGTACGACCTGGTGTATAATCCGCCGGAAACCTTATTTTTACAAAAAGGAAAAATGCAGGGCGCCCGGGTGAAGAACGGTGCGGAAATGCTTG
>DASULB010000242.1:0-7740 GCA_036278455.1 Chitinophagaceae bacterium
GGGTCTTTTTTCTTTTTTTTGCCAGCATGAACAAATAAAAGATGCCAACCCTTCAACACGGCTTTTTTCGGTTGCTGTCTGGTGACATATGTGCCGTAAAGACAAAAAATAACCCTGAAACGCTGCATATCTCCGGGACTCATGTTGAGGGGTACAAATCTTTTTCAGATCTGACAGGCTGGTATTCAGCTACCGGCAGATACTGGCATATGGGAAGAAATTCAACTCTTCCCCGTTTTGAAATCTTTTACCAAGGCTCCCAGATCAAATACCTCCACACTTTCTGCCAGGGTCTTGTCGATAATGCTGCTGGCGATGGCGCTTCTGTATCCGCTTGAGCAGTGTACGACAAGGGGCTTGTGGGTGGGAAGTTCATTGATCTGGTTTCTCAACTCCTGCAAGGGTATGTTGATGCTGCCGGTAAATAAGTTGTCAGCCGCCTCGTCAGGGTGGCGAACATCTATGATGGAGAAATGATCCGGGTGTTCCTTGAATAACCGCCGGTCGATACCTGGCTGGTGCCGCTGCCCGGTGCCCGGTTTGATGACAAAGGCCTCCCTGCAGAACGGCTCATAGCCTATTTTGGCCACCCGCCGCAGAAGATGTTCAAGGGAACCCTGGTCCGCAGCCAGGAGATAAAAGCTTTCCTCCGGTTCAATAATACTGCCCAACCAGGTCTCAAAACCCTGGCCATCCGGAATGTTAATAGAGCCTCTCCAATGGGCCTCCTTGAATGCCTCTGGCGCCCTTGTATCCACCATGAGGATCCCCGCGCCCACTCCGGTGGCTGCCTTATGCTCATCAAGGATGCCGCCCATGGGTACCTGTGCGATGCTTTCGTTTAGTCCCGGCGCGCCTTTTCTGTTAAGGGCTACATCATAGGGGAAATAGCGGGGTATAAAGGGCTGCCCTTCACTCAGTGCGCCGATAAAATCCGCTTCGGACATGGGTTGAAGGCACCAATTGGAAGATTTTTCCCTGCCCATGGTACTTGAACGATCATCGGAGAGTGCTTTGCCGCACAGCGAACCGGCACCATGGGCAGGGTAGAGGACTACTTCATCGGACAACAACAAGAATTTTTTGAGTGAATGGTACATTTGCCCGGATAGCACTTCACGCTGCTGACCGGTATTTCCATCATTTTCCCTTAAATCAGGTCTGCCACAATCGCCTATAAACAGGGTGTCACCGCTAAAAACAGCTACATCCTTTTCATTTTCGTCCGAAAGGATGACTGAAATGCTGTCCAGGCTGTGCCCGGGCGTATTCCAAGCGGTAAGTTTCAGCTTTCCCAGTGGAATGGCCTGGCCTTCATCAAAGGATTGATGCGGATAACCGGCCTCAAGCAGTTTACTGGCATATATTGTGGCGCCTGTCATTTGATGCATTTCGAGGTGACTGCTCACAAAATCCGCATGTGAATGGGTCTCGATCACCGCGATAATTTTCGTACCGGTTGCTTTGGCAAGATCATAATAGGGTTGGGGATCCCTGGAAGGATCAATGACCACCATCGCTCCGTCGTCTGTGATCGCGTAGGAAAAGTGTGCGAGGTTGCTGTCTTCAAATTGTTTAATATCCATGTTCTTTATTTTTTTACAGACGGAACCAAAGTCATTTTTGACCATTCTCCGCCTTTGTCATCATGGCACCTGTAGCCACCCGAATATTTACAGTGCAAATTGAATGCTACATGCTCGTTTTTGAGAACAGGTTGCTTATTAATCAGAACCGCTTTCCGGTGGAGGACCTATATCATTGCCGGATATTCATGTGCCTCAACCCCTTCTTTCGATGAAGATAAATATTTTTTGATCATCGTTTTACAGTTGTTGAAGTTTCGATCAGGCTTTAGGTGCACCTTCCGGTGTTGCAATCTCTAATAAGATTGATGAAAATCGGTAGAAGCTATCGGCAAATGCAGGTGATGGGCATTTAATATCCGATTAACGGGTTTTGGTTAAACCCGATAATTGCAGGTTTGGCCATGGCCTTAAGCGGCAGGAGCGTAGTAAGTAGCAGGCTGCGATTGAAGTGGAAAAAGTGAACCTGTGGTGAACCTGCCGCCCCAACTGTAAATCTCACCTAAGAAAATAGGAATAAAAAGTTGAGCATCACAGCGAATAACTGCTAGCCTTATCACAAGGCCGTTTTAGGGCTTTCTTTTTACATATATTTGTATTCAAACAAAGAAACTAATGAAAAAAGGAAACAAATAATGCAGATGTTTTTGAACGGTTAAGAAATGGAGAAACCATTCCCCCAAACGACCCGCAAGCCTATAAAATGCGTGAAGCTTCATGCATCACCAAGAAATTGCTTATACAGATGAACAATGCTTCCGACCCCGACAGAAGTCAGAAATCTATTGAGCCAAATCACCGGTTCGGAAATTGATGAGAGCACGGCTGTATTCACGCCGCTGTATATCAATTACGGTAAACATACCAAAATCGGCAGGAACGTATTTATAAACTTCGACTGTACATTTCTTGATCTGGGTGGCATCACTATAGAAGATGACGTATTCATTGCGCCAAAAGTCAGTTTGCTGTCGGAAGGGCATCCCGTATCATCCGAAGACAGGCATTCGTTAGTTCCGGGCCCTATCCATCTCAAGAAGAATGCGTGGATTGGAGCAAATGCAACCATCCTTCCCGGAGTAACAGTAGGTGAGAATGCCGTGGTAGCCGCTGGTGCGGTAGTTTCCAAAAACGTGCCGGACAATACCATAGTAGGCAGTATTCCGGCTAAAGTGATCAAGCAACCGGACAAAAAATAAATACACATAGCAGCGAAGCCAAAATACCGCCAAATCAACTAAAACGCTACCGATAGGCAGCCGGGCCAGCACCTCATCCTTTTTCACATAGCGTGTAAAAGGAATAGCAAGAAATGCCATTTCATCAGCTATTGTTGCGTTACAGCCCACACCATAAAGCCTCCGGCGCATTTAACGAAAGGCAGACCGGACCCTCAGGGGTTTTGGCCGGTGGTACCTTTTTCCATCTCAATCCCGGCGTCCGGCCCTATGATAATATAGGCCTCGAAATCCTCCGATACTTCCAAAACATGGGGCTCTCTGCCGGGAATTAAAAAGGTTGTACCCGTTTTCAGCGTCGATTCACCGTCGTCAAATACAAGCGTTGCAGTACCTTTTATCACGATTACAAAGGCATCCGAGGTAGCATGATGCCTTGGCATTTTCCCTCCTGCGGGGATGGCGGCCTTTAAGACCTTACAGTGATCTCCTGCATACAATTGATCTAGTTTCATATTCAGGTGAGATTAATGGGTTAATTCCTGCGTGAGTGCGACGGCTTTGGGAAAGAGGATGTTATTCTCCAAATGGATGTGCTGGTGCAGATCCTCATCGAATTCACGCAGCTTGTGGTAATAAAGGTGATAGCTCTGGCATCCGTCGGGTGGAACCGTATAATTCGTTGAAAGCTTTTCTATGGAATGAACGAGCCTGGCAACCTCCCTGTGTTCATCCATCATCATTTTTACCGGTTCTTCCACCTTTTCGGCGGACAATCCCTCATCAGGCTTATTTTCCGTTTTTTGCCGGACCAGTTGTTTGATATAGGGGAACAGCACCTTTTCTTCCTTCAGCTGGTGGGATTTCATTTCCGTCAGCAGGGCCTCTACAAGCAATTGTATCTTGCTTAGTTCGGGATGCGCCATTCCATGATGCATATCGATTTTAGCCGACAGATCGATTAACATCGGCGCTACATCATTTACATATTTATGATGGATGTTGACGATATAGTCTGCCAGGAAATCCAGGTTCCAGTCATAATAATTACGATCGGAGCTCACCGGACCGGCAGGTAATTCATTCAGTGCCCGGGTCACTTCGTCGAGGGATACACCTGCGTCCTCGCAGGACTGCTCCAAAGATTTATGGCCACCGCAACAAAACTCCAACCCGAGCTTTTTGAAAACTTCCGCTTTCCGCAGGTCTTTGCCTGCAATCTCGCCAATGGTTTCTTCACCTGTACTTATTTTTTTCTTAGCCACTTTGATTTCCCAAACCTGAGGCCCCGACGTCAGGTATTCCCAGTTAAATATTTTCCCCCTTTCGGCAAGAAGCTGGTAGTACAGTGGTTTGGGATCGTGATCGTTGTGGATAATAAAAGCCTGGCCTTCTTCCAATGCATCGAAGTGTTGAAAGATGGTGGGATGTTTACGTTTCGGTTCTATCCGCGTAACGTCCAGGGTATGAATCTCTGACATGATGGTGTTGTTTTAAAGTCTGTTGTTAAAAAATAAATACAAACAAATGCGTGATAAAGAACGATTGATGTGATGATGTCATGTGGGATATCGCCGTAAAATCCGGTTTTGTCATTTTTCGGGGCCGCCAGGATGAAGTGAACAGCCCTGTGCATGAAAAAGGATGGGAGCAATCGCCGGTCAAACAAAAGATGGCTCCTGGAAGCCGGAAGTACCCGTATGGTTATCATCTAAAAATAGACAGATCAGAATATCAAAGAGCGCTGATGTAAAGGATCGTCCATCTCCCCGCGTACAATGAGAGGCTCCGGGATTACCTTTAGGGCAAAGGTATATCAAAATAAAGATAAAAATATCTTTTTATCGTAAATAAATTTATTTGATTCGATGGTGGCCCTGAAGGATTGGTCTTTACACTGACGCATTAGATCAAAAAGCCTGAAAGCACTCATTGAAACGCCGGCTAAAATAGCGGGCAAGAAGTTCTGGCCGCGGTAAGTGTACTTCTGGTCCTGAAGTTAAAACGTTTACCGGAATGGCCGCTCAAACAGCGATACAGCGTCCTGGAAACCAGGCGTTTTATACCTGTTGTCCTTCGTTCTTTAATATCCCTTCAAGCCGGCCTATCTGCTCCAAAGCAGGCCTGGCGGTAAATATCCCATGTTGCCCGTCCGGTCTTATTCCTCTTAAAAACATATAGATCACGCCACCGAAGTCTTTTTCATAATCAAAGGAAGGGAGTTTTACAGAAAGGTACCGTTTTAACGCCAGGGTGTACAGCAGGTACTGAAGATGATAATTACTTTCATTCATCGCTTCTTCCAGCTGTTCAACCGTGTAATAGGCCGATTCATCGCCGAGGAAGTTGGATTTCCAGTCCAGGATATAGTATCGGCCACCATGCTCGAAGACCAGATCGATCTTCCCGTTCATCATCCCCGCCAGGCGTTGCTCGAAGCCAACCTCCAGCCTTAACCTGTCAGAGGAAAGCATCAGCAGATCCGTATTCATGAAATCGTCGACCTGAAAATCGAATTCTAATTCACTAACCCGTTTCTGTCTGGGGACCTCCGATAGGGTAAAGCGCGTATTTCCCAGGCTGATGGGTACCCTGGTGATATAATCCAGCAGGGTGCGGATCATCGACCCATAGTTGGCCGAAGCGCCGGGCATAAAGCGCCGGATGCCGGCTGCAATGATCCTGTCCCAGTGTTTATCCGTGGAAAAATCTATCTTTTCCAGCATGTAATGCAGCATATTTCCCGTAAGGATGCCTTTGGTCAGTTGCTTGAATACAAACAGGTCATAAGCATCGTGGTGGGCATGGCTGTTGTCTCTGGGAACATGCGGCTGTTTCTTTGCCAGGAAAGTATAGCTCAGCTTATGCCAATGGATGTCTTCCAGCGTGAAGTGGTCCACGGTGTCCGGAGTCAAAGGCTTCCAGGCAGCTTTTCCCGAATACCGTTTATGGTCCTGAATGTTATCGGCGGTCGTCAATTGAATGGGATCACCCGTGTTGATGACCGTCTTGAGGGTGTTCACAAAAGGCGACAGGCCGGAGGTCCGGTAATAGGTGTTCCTGTACACGAAACTCCCGAAGACCGCCCGGGTGATGGCCACATAGATCAACCGGCGGTTCTCCTGCTCCGATTGGTTTTGAAGAAGCGTGGTCTGACCGGCGTCCAGCTGATGTTTTTGCGCGAAGATGTATTCGCCGCTGCCCGGGTCACGGAAACTGCAAAAATCTCTCTTGTCATCCGGCAACAGATCTAAAAAGGGCGCGAAGACAATGGGATACTCCAGTCCTTTACTCTTATGGATGGTGATGATCCTGACGGCTTCCTCATCGCTTTCAACCCTTTGCTCAAATTCATCGCCCTCCACCTCCATCCCCTCAGTGCCCTTTTGCAGCCAGGTCATGAGTTCAACGTTGTTGAACTTGTTACCCGTTTGCGTCTTGTGCAGGATCTCCAGCAACTGCATCAGATTGGCCAGTGTCCGCTCTCCCTGGCCACCGGGGCCATTCAGCAAAGTGCCGCGTACCTTAAAGTCACGAAGGAAGGACAACATGGCGACGTAAATACCCTGTCCGTCCCATGATTCCCCATAGGATCTGAACACTTTTTGCAATTCCTCTTCATTCAGTTTTAGCAGCTGCTCACGATCATATCCCGTAAGCGGGGATAACAGCGCCTTATTAATGGAACCGCGGTTCGGTTCATTCATGGCCTGGAGCAGGTACAGCATCCATTTTGCCTCTTCGGTACCCAGTATTTTCGCCTCGTCGATATTAATGGCGGGGATCCCCTTTCTGGCCAGGGCGCCCTTGATCTCCCTGCCTTGTTTATTGGTACGGACCAGGATACCGATGTCCGATGGCCGGACAGCCCGCAACTGATCGCCATCCGGCAGTTGCCAGTTGGTATCTTCCAACAGATCCAGCACCTGTGCGGCCAGGGCCCCGGTAATTTCACCATTGTTCCTGCATTCCAGGACCTTCAGGGGCGCTTCAATGATCCCGTTTTTGATCAATCCATGGAGATGGCTTTTTTCAGACGCCTCTACGGGGACGTATTGGAACCCATCATCCTTTCCGTCGAAACCAAAAGTGTCAAAGCCCGGAGAGGGTAAAAAGAACTGGTTCATGGCGGCAATATAATCGGCGCAGGAACGGTAATTAATGTTCATACTATAGCGTGTGGTTACTTCCCTGCCGGCTTTCAGATAAGTGGATATATCGGCTTTGCGCCAGCCATAAATGGATTGTTTGGGGTCACCGATGTAAAACAAAATAGTGTCTCCCTGGAAAGCCTGCCGGAATATTTCGTACTGCATCTTATCGGTGTCCTGGAATTCATCCACGAATATGGCCTTGTATTTTTGTTGCAGCGCTTTCAGTAAAAATTCGTTGGGGGCGGTGACAACCGCCTGGTGAAGGTTGGTGATCATGTCATCAAAAGAAAGGACGCTGTTCCGGCTTTTAAAATCCGCGATATTGGCGCCCGCGAGTTGTATGCTCCAATGGTACAACCGGCTGATCAATTCCCTGCTCCGATTGCAGACGGATTCATTGATCCCGTCGATCTCATCCCATATTTCGACCAGCGGTTTATAAAGCTTGATTACATATTGTTTGGTGCGGGCTTTCCCGATCGCGTTGGCAAAAGTTTCAGGATCATCCAATAAGGCTCCAAAGGCCTTGTTGGCAAGATTGTTATTCATTGTGGCCTTGCGGATACCTTTTTCGTTATGGCGGATCTTCTCATAGAGCTGCTGGCGAAGCATTTCCACCTGTTCCAGCATGGGGGATAATTCCTGCCATGTCTGCTCCAGCAGGGCAGCGGACACGGTAAAATCTTCTCCTTCCCGGAAACCGTAATAACACTTCCCGTCAAAATATCCTTTAAGCACCCGGGAGAGGTCCTGCCGTGAGAGTCCGTGATCGCAAAGCACTTTAAGCAACGCTTTCGGGATACCGGTCACATTGGACCGCCA